>DASYXS010000035.1:0-25948 GCA_035934535.1 bacterium | reverse complement strand
TGGCACGAGCCGAATTCGGCTCGAAGCGCGGCGTGGGCGCGCATCCCCTCGACGTTCAACTCGTGGTAGGCGCGCGGCGTCTTCTGGTTAGAGTTGGTCCAGGCGAAGCTTGTCGCGGACGTCCCGCCGCCGATCCGGCCCCGGTCGAGGAGCGTGACGGCGGCGCCGCCGCGGGCCAGCCGATAGGCCGTCGAGGCCCCGATCACACCGCCGCCGATCACGAGGACGTGCATGTCGCGTTGGTATTCGCCGGACCCCGCCCTCGGCCCCTCGATTCGGGGCGCCGAGGGGCCGGCGCGACTCAAGACCTACGCGCGCGTGAGATTACGACGCGGCCCGCAACTCGCGGCCGACGTGCCGGACGCCCCGGCCCTTGGCCGTGCCCACCTTCGGCATCTCGATAACGCCGGGCGTCGCCTTCGGCGCCACCGGCAGAATGACGGTGAGCACCCCGTTGTCGTACGTCGCGTTCGCCCGGAGGGCGTCAACCGGCGCGGGCAGTACCACGCTGCGGCGGGCCGGTCCGGTGCGCCATTCCCGGCGCACGTACTCGACACGGTCCTGGCCCGGCCCGCGCGCGCCGTGTTCCATCGAGAGCCGCCGGCCCCGGACCTCGATCCGCATGTCGGCCGGCTCGAGACCCGGCGAGGGCGCGGTCACGATGACGCGGTTGTTGTGACGGTACAGGTTGACGGGCAGCCGTTTCACCGCTGGTGTCCTCCCCAGACGTACTGGCGCCGCTACGGCGGCGCCGGCGGGCTCTGGTTGGGCGGAGCCGTCTGATCCGGCGGAGCCGGCTGCGCCGGAGGGACGTTCTGCGACGGCTGTGGTTGCGACGGCCCCTGGCTCACGACGAGATCGACCGCGTCGCCGCCGGCGGCCTGCGTGCCGGCCGCCCGCTGCTGGCGGACGACGACGCCTGCCGGGACCCGGTCGTCATACGTGTAACTGACGTGACCGGCCGCGAGGCCCGCTGCCCGCAGCTGCGCCTGCGCCTGATCGAGCGGCACGCCGGTGACGTTCGGCACCACCGTCGTTCCCGGGGACGGCGTCGACGCCTGGCTCGGTCCCTGACTCACCACCACGTTGATCGGGGTCTTCGAAGCCAGGTGCACCCCGGGGTTCACCGACTGCGAGGCGATCATACCGGCCGCGACCTTGTCATCGTGGGCGTAGCTCGTGCTGCCGACTCGGAAGCCGGCCGCGCCAAGCTGCCGGCCGGCGTCCGCGGGGGACGCCCCGCGCACGTCCGGCACCACGCCCGACCCCTCGCTCACCACGACGTGGATGGTGGCCCCGCCGGCGACGGTCCCGCCGGCGGGCGGATCTTGCGCCGCGATCGTCCCGACGGTCGCGATCGGGTCCTGGCGGCTCGCGATGGCCAGGGTGAAACGGTCCGAGGCGGCGACCTGCTGCGCCGCTGCGAGCGTTTGTCCGACGAGCGACGGCGCGTGGGGACCGGCGGAGGCCCGGTGCGAGGCGAATTGAAATCCCTGGTATGCCACCGCAACGAGCAGCCAGAGGCCGATGAGTCCGATCAGGAGGACCGCGGCCGGGGGCGCGGCGTTCCGGCGCCGGTATCGCGACGACGCCGGCGTTCGCGCCGTGTCCGACAGGGCGACCGATGGGCGTCCGACGGCCGCGAGACGGACCGTAGCGCCGTGCGCGATCGCGGCGACCCCGTTTGCCGCCGCGCCCGAGATCGGAGTGGGCAGGATCTCGGTCTTGGCCTCGTCCCGCCCGAGACGCGCATAAATGCGGCGCAGTCCCGTCGCGAGCTCACCCGCGGCGGGATAGCGCGCGCCGGGCGATTTCGCGAGCAACCGGCGGACGAGCGCGACCGTCGCCTCCGACAGGTCCGGACGGATCCACGCGAGGTCGAACGGCGGCTCGTGGATATGCTTGAGGGCCATCGCGACGGGCGACTCGGCATCGTCGAAGGGCAGCCGTCCCGCGAGCGCCTCGTACAGCACCACGCCGAGCGAGTACTGATCGGACGCCGGGGCCGCCTGCTCCCCTGCCGCCTGCTCCGGCGAGATGTACTGCGTCGAGCCGAGCACCGTACCGGTGCGCGTGTGCGAGGTTGCGTCGAGCGTCCGCGCGATGCCGAAGTCGGCGACCTTCACGTGCTCGTCCGCGGTGAGCAGAATATTGTGGGGCTTGATGTCCCGGTGGATGACGCGCCGGGCGTGCGCGTAAGCGAGCGCGTCGGCGACCTCGGCC
Source organism: bacterium (assembly GCA_035934535.1). Taxonomy (GTDB): domain Bacteria; phylum Sysuimicrobiota; class Sysuimicrobiia; order Sysuimicrobiales; family Segetimicrobiaceae; genus DASSJF01. The sequence goes on along the minus strand of DASYXS010000035.1, from coordinate 23,725 downwards.
GCGATGCGCAGCGCGGTCGCTTCGGACAACCGCTCCCGCCGCCGCAACAGATCGCGCAGCGTGCCGCCCTCGACGAACTCCATCGCGATGAACGGCGTCGAACCGGCGTCCCCGTGGGCGTCCACCCGCACGATGCGCGGATGGACGAGGGCGCTCGCGGCCTCCGCCTCCTGGCGGAACCGCTCCCGGAACTCCTCGTCGCGGGCGAGGTTCTCCGCGAGCACTTTGACCGCGCAGACGCGGCCGCGCTGCCGGTCCCACGCGCGGTGCACGGTCGCCATCCCGCCGCTGCCGAGCACCTCACGCAGTTCGAACCGGCCGGCGAGCAGCCGCGGCTCACCGCCGGAACCCTCCGCCCCGCGCGGGGCCGGAACGCCGGACTCTGGCGCGTTCTTTCGAATGGCCATAGGGTCACGCACCGTCATCGCATGCGTTTTCCCCTTTTCGGGGAGCGGCATCTAGCGTCTCAGGGGCGGCCGGCCGTCGTCAGACGCGGGGCATTCCTGGGCAAAATGACGTCAGCATGCGGATGCCGAGTGGATTTTCCGAACTCGCCGTGGGCGCGGCGTTGCTGGTCGGGCTGGCCGCGGACCTCATCGTGCCCGATTCGGGCGTGTCGGCGGCGCTGACGCGCGTGCTCGGCGCCTCCTCGATCGGCCTGGCGATCTGGCTGCTCGCGCGCATCGCGCGGTAGGCGCGGACCGCCGAAACGCCTACCGCGAGGCCCAGGACACCGTGGCCGGCTGATGCCCGTGCCGGCGCACCAACTGCACGGCCGCGGCCACCAACGCGGCGTTGTCTCGAGCGGGGGCGCCGTCCGGAAGCCGCAGCGTATCCTCCAGGCCTACGCGGATGTCGCGGCCGAGATTGACGGCCGCGTCCAACACGGCCCAGGTCGCAACCCCGTCCCCGTGATGAAGACGCGGAAGCCAGATCTCCGCGCGGTCCAACCCGGCATCGATCGCCGCCGCGGCGGCGACCGCCTGCTCGGGATCCGGCGGCGGCACTTCCACGAGGACGCGCAGACACCACGCGGCAAGGTCGCTCGCTACAAACGTCCCGACATCGTCCACGGACCACAGCCCCGCTTCGATGCCGATACCGCGGCGCAGCAGCACCGCGCACACGCCCGCCGCGCCGGCCTCCGAGAAATTGACCGACGCGTAGTCGGGGAGCACCGTCCAGGATTCGATCAACCCGGCGCGCACGCCGGGATCCGGTGCCATCCACGCTCCGGTACTGAGGCCCACGGGGACCCCCGGACACGCCGCGCGGATGGCCGTGATCGCGGTCCCGCAATTTGCGGCGTCGAGCGTCTCAGCGCCGTCCGCGCCGCGCGGATGGACGTGGAGGGCCGCGGCGCCCGCGGCGACCGCCGCGGCGGCGTCCTGCGCCAGTTCGTGGGCGGTCAGGGGCACGGCCTCATGCTCGGCCCGGCGCCGGCCGCCGTTGAGACAGGCCTTGACTAAAATCCGGCGTCCGGCGGTCCTCACCCCGTAGACGCCTCCCCTTACCCGGCGCGCTCGACCGCGAGAATGAGATGCGCCTTGGACCGGGCGCCGTCCGGGAGCATCTCCCAGGCGGCCCGCATCCGCGCGAACTGGATGGACGCCGCCGGCGCCGCGCACCGGGACAGCCAGACGTCGGATCCGTGCGGCGTCCTGAGGTCCCGCCGCGGCAGAACCGGCGCATAGGGCACCGATACCTGCGCGTCCTCGCCCACGGCGCGGCGGAGCGCCGCGTACGCCGCTTGGAACTCCCGCACCACACGATCGTTCTGCGACTTCACTGCGATCGCCTCCGATGCCGGCGCCGGCGTCGGACCCGCATCACCGGCGCGCGTGACGTCGTGATCATGTCCGGCTAATTGGAAACCCGCGCCGCGCCCGCCTGCGTTCGTCCGCGCCCCGGCGCGAGCATTTCGCGTCCCGCCCGCCGGCTCGTTCGAGTACCCGCCGCCGCCGGTTCGAGCAAAACACGACGGAGATTTGGTAGAACTGCGCCGCCGATCTTTCTCGGTCCGCACCGACGGTCGTGTCTGCGGATCATCGCGCGTGGGCACACAACACCTGATGGATCCGGCAAAGTTCGGGCTGCATCCGCTCAGACCGCGACTTCGGGCCGTTCCGCGGCCGGAGCCGTTCGCGACTCCGACCTCCCCCGAAGGATCGCCCGGCGGCGTCCGCGAGAAGGCTGCGTCACGGTCGGCCGGCCCGATCCGCGTGTTTCTCATCGACCCGCACCCGCTGCTCCGCCACGGCCTGCGGATGCTGCTCGGGTCGGAAGGCGACATCGAGATCGTCGGCGAGGCGGACCGCCCCGCGTCCGGCGTCGAGGAGGTGGCGGCCTCGAAGCCGGACGTCGTGCTGATGGAGATCGCCGCGCCCGCCGCCGACGGCATCGGCGCGATTCGCGCCATCAAGACGCGGTGCCCCGGGACGCAGGTGCTCGTGCTCACGGCGCAGACCGACCAGGAGATCTTCCGCGAGGCCGCGGCCGCCGGAGCCGTCGGCTACGTCCTCAAAGACATCTCGCCCGTCAATCTGTCGAACGCCATCCGGGCCGTGCAGTCCGGCGCCACCATGATCAATCCGGTCCTCGCCAGACAGATGGTCGAAGGCCTCGCGCAGGACGCGGCCGCCGCCGCCGGCGGCGCCCCGCGCCGGCCTCACCGGCTCACGCCGCGCGAGACGAATGTCCTCGTGGAGGTTGCGCTGGGCCTGAGCGACAAGGAGATCGCGGTGAAGCTCGCCCTCTCCGAGTCCCGGGTGAAGAACTGCCTGCGGGCGCTCTACGGCCGTCTCAATCTCCGCAACCGCGCCCACGCGGCCGCGTTCGCCGTCCGGAGAGGCCTCGTCTAGACCGTCGGCGGTCGAGCGGCAGAGGTCCCCTCGCGGGGAACACCAAAGACTTCCGGTGTGAACGGCGTCCGCAGGCCGGCGTGGTCCCTGCCGAAACCCGACCGGTCCAACGCCGGCATGTGGGCGATCGGCGCCGGGCACGGTATGACGCACGCCTATTCCGCGGCGTTCTACGTGCTGCTGCCGTTCCTCGCCAAGAATCTCGGCCTTTCGTACGCCCAGGTCGGCCTGATCATCTCGCTACGCCAGCTGATGAGCGCGCTTGTGAACCTGCCCGCGGGCGCGGTGGTCGACACGCTCGGCAGGCGAAGCCTGTTCATGAGCATCGCTCTCGCGTGGGCCTCTCTGCCGTACCTTGTCGTGGGGCTCACGTCGAGCTATACCGTCATCCTGCTGGCGGTCGGCATCGTCGGCATCGGCAGTTTCCTCTGGCATCCCGCGGCGATCACCGCGCTCTCCGAGATGTATCCGAACCGGCGGGGATACGGACTCGCCCTGCACGAACTCGGCGCGAACCTCGGCGACACGTTGACCCCGCTCGCGGCGGGGTTTCTGCTCGCGGCGCTCAACTGGCGGCAGGTGATGCTGATCATCGTGGCCGCCGGCCTTCTCCTCACCCTGGTGATCACGCGCGTCATGGCCCACGCCCACCGGAAGCACGGGGGCGGCGTGGTGCGCGCGCTCACGGTCAAGGACTACATGAGCGGCCTCGCCCTGCTCGCGAGGAACGGCCGCCTGCTCGCGCTCGCTTTGATCTCGGGGGTGCGGGCCACGACGCAGATCGGCCTCAGCACCTTTCTCCCGCTGTACCTCTTGAACGTGCAGCATCTCTCGCCGGCCCTCATCGGGATCTACCTGGCCGTCGTACAGGGCTCCGGAATGATCGCCACGCCGATCGCCGGCACGCTCTCGGACCGCATCGGACCGAAGCGGGTGGCGACGGTCGGGATGTTCAGCACGAGCATCGCCCTCATAGGCTTCGCCGCGCTCAACTTAGGCGCCACGTTTGTTGCCGCGCTCGCGGTGCTCGGGTTCTTCACGTACTCGATGCGGCCGGCGATCTTCCGCTGGGCGATCGGCGTCGTGCCCAGGGAATACGAGGGCACGACCGTCGGCATTCTCTTCACCACGCAGGCGCTGCTGCCGGCGGCGATGCCCGTCATCGGCGGCTATCTCGGCGACCGGTACGGCCTCTTGTCGATCTTTTACGTGATCGCGGCGACGGTGCTCGTGGCAAACGTGGCCCTGCTCTTCGTTCCGGACGTGAAGCGGCCGGCCGCCGTGCCGGCGGCCGCGGGGAGCTGAGCGCGGGGACGGCGGCGTTCCCAATTCTATTGATCGAAGGCTGATTACAGCGCGCGCCACGCCGTCAGGCGCGCCGGCAGACCGCTCGCTTCGAGCCCGCGCATGACGCCTTCGGCCTGGGCACGCGTCTGGTACGGTAGCGTCACGACCAGGGACACGGCCCCGTGAGGCACCACGATCACGATGTATCCCTTGCTCATGACGAGGTGCCTGATCCGGTCGGCGGTCAGCGCGGCGAACGTCCCAATGCTGACCGCATATCCCGCCCGTGGGCGCGGGCGCCGCGTCGTTTGGGGCGCCGCCGACAGGTACGCCGCGACGGCGGACCGGACGATCCTCTGGGCAACGGCGTTTCGCGGGACGGACGCGGTGATCCGCGCCGCTCCCCGATTCATCGCCGGCAGCGGTGCGGAACCATGCGGGGCCCGCCCAACACCCATGAGGCCAACGAGGAGGACGGCGGCGGCGCCCGCGGCCGCCGCCGCGAGAGCAGACACGGCCGCGCGCCGCGGCTCCGCCCGCGGCGGCTCCACGACCGCCCCCTGCGCGGCTTCCCATCGACGCCGGGCCCCATCGAGCAGATCCTCGTGAATCCACAGCATCCGAATGCCGGGCGCCTGCCGGGAGGCCGCAAGCGCCTCGTCCATTTCCGCCATCGAACGTACCTTTTGGCCGATCAGCGCGAGGCGCGAAATGCCGTCGAGGTAGGTTTCGTCCCAATAGGCGATCCGATCCGGATCCCATGAACCCCGGTCCGGAATGTCCCGCAGCCGCAGACACCCCCAGACCGCGTTGCCGAGAAAGAAGCGAGCCACAGTTCCCCCGTTGCTCCCCTACCCAAGCGTATTCCCCGGATCCGGCCAATCTTCACAATGTGTGCGTCAGGGCGGGCGGACCGTTTCCGGGGGCCGCGTCTCGCGAACAAAATGGCTTATACTCATGTAATTGAGCGAAGATAGGAGCGCGTCGTGACTCAGGCTATTCGAAATATCGCGATCATTGCGCACGTCGACCACGGCAAGACGACGCTCGTCGATGCGATGCTGCGGCAGAGCGGCACGTTCCGCGCCAACGAAACGGTGGTCGACCGCGTCCTCGACTCGAACGAGCTCGAGCGCGAGCGCGGCATCACCATTCTCGCCAAGAACACGGCGGTCTTCTACCAGGGCGTCAAGATCAACATCGTGGACACGCCGGGCCACAGTGACTTCGGCGGGGAGGTCGAGCGCGCGCTCAAGATGGTCGACGGGGTCATGCTGCTGGTCGACGCGAGCGAGGGGCCGCTGCCGCAGACGCGGTACGTGCTGAGCAAAGCGCTCGAGGCCGGGCTGCCGCCCATCGTCGTCATCAATAAAATGGACCGGCCGGACGCCCGCCCGCAGCAGGTGCTGAACGAGATCTACGATCTGTTCATCGACCTGGACGCGAGCGAAGCCCAACTCGACTTTCCGGTCCTGTACGCCAACGCCAGGACCGGCACCGCGTCACCGACCGCCGCGGAGCCCGGCTTCAATGATCTGCGCCTCCTCTTCGACGCGATCGTGTCGACGGTGCCGGCGCCCGCCGGCGACGCGGACGGCCCCCTGCAGATCCTCGTCGCCAACCTCGACTACAGCGACTACCTCGGCCGGATCGCGATCGCCCGCGTGTTCAACGGGACGCTGCGGACCGGCGCGGACGCCGGCATCGCGAAGGTGGACGGGGCCGTGGTCCGGACCCGCATCACGCGGTTGTTTTCGTTCAGCGGCTTGCGGCGCATCGAGATCGAGGCCACCGATCTCGGCGACATCATCGCGGTCGCCGGGGTCGAAGGCATCGCGATCGGCGACACCATCACGGACGCGGAGGCGCCGGCGCCCCTGCCGCGGGTCGCCATCGACGAGCCCACCATCGCCATTCAATTCTGCGTCAACACCTCCCCTTTTGCGGGGCGCGAAGGCGCGTATGTGACGTCGCGGAACCTGCGCGAGCGCCTGGAGAAGGAACTGCTGACGAACGTCGCGATGCGGGTGGCCGAAGGGGGGACACCCGACACGTTCGCGGTGATGGGCCGGGGCGAGCTGCAGCTCGCGATCCTGATCGAGACGATGCGCCGCGAGGGCTACGAGCTCATGGCCGGCCGGCCCGAGATCGTCACGAAGGTCGACGGCGGCCGGCTGATGGAGCCGGTGGAGCGGCTCTTCCTCGACGTGCCCGAGCAGTTCGTCGGCGTGGTCGTGGAGAAGCTGGGCCCGCGCAAGGCGGTGATGGTCAACATGCGCAACCACGGCTCCGGACGGGTGCGGCTGGAATTCCGGCTGCCGAGCCGCGGGCTGATCGGCCTCCGCAGCGAGCTGCTGACGGACACCCGCGGCACCATCGTCATGAACTCGCTCTTCGACGGCTACATCGAATGGACGGGCGACATTCCCCGCCGTCCGACCGGCGCGCTCGTCGCCGATCGGCCCGGCGTCACCACCGCCTACGCCCTCTACAATTTACAGGAGCGCGGGGAGCTGTTCGTCGGGCCGGGCACCGCCGTGTACGAAGGCATGATCATCGGCGAGCACGCGCGCGACAACGACCTCGACGTCAACGCGGTGCGGGAGAAGAAACTGACCAACATCCGGTCGTCAACGGCGGACATCGCGGTCCGCCTCGTGCCGCCTCGGGCGCTGAACCTGGAACAGGCGCTCGAGTTCATCGCGGACGACGAGTACGTCGAAATCACGCCGGCGGCGCTCCGCCTGCGGAAGAAGGTCCTGCAGGCCGTCCGGCGGCCCAAGAAGGACGACGTCGCTCCACTGGCGGCCCGCGGTCCGGCGCCCGGCTCGTAGCGTCCGCCTTACCGGCGCGGCCGCGCGTGGTAACGTCAGAAGCATGGCGCCCGTAGAGCGCGAGCAGGTCACCGCCGGCGGCCGCGCCGTGGCCATCTCCAACCCGCGAAAGATCCTGTTTCCCCGGCACGGCTACTCCAAGTTGGATCTCGTCCGCTACTATCTCGCCGTGTCCGACGGCGCGCTGCGCGGCGCCGGCGGACGGCCGAACATGCTGGTGCGTTACCCGGACGGCGTCGGCGGCGAGTTCTTCTTCCAAAAGCGCGCGCCGCGCGCCCGGCCGGAGTGGATCGACGTGGTCTCCCTCCGCTTCCCCTCGGGGCGGACGGCCGACGAGGTGGTCCCTCGCGATCCGGCGGCCCTTGCCTGGATGGCGAACCTCGCCTGCCTCGAGCTGCATCCGCATCCGGTGCGCGCGGAGGACGTCGACCATCCGGACGAGCTCCGGATCGATCTCGACCCCGGACCGGGCGTGGAGTGGGATCAAGTTCGCGAGACGGCGCAGGTCGTACGCGCCGCGCTGCAGGACTTCGCGATGACCGGGTGGCCGAAGACCTCCGGCGGCCGCGGCATGCACGTGCTGGTGCGCCTGGAACCGCGCTGGACGTTCGACGAGGTCCGGCGGGCGGCCCTGGCGCTCGCCCGCGAGGTGGAACGGCGCGCACCGGCGCTCGCGACGAGCAAATGGTGGAAGGAAGAGCGCCACGGCGTCTTCGTCGACTACAACCAGAACGCCAAAGACCGCACGGTGGCCGCCGCGTACTCCGTGCGTCCGACCGAGGACGCGCGGGTCTCGGCGCCGCTCTCGTGGGACGAGGTCGCCGCCAGCGATCCCCGGGACTTCACCCTCGCGACGATGCCGCGGCGCTTCGCCGATGTAGGCGACCGGCACGCCGCGATCGATGCCTCGCCCTGCTCGCTCGCCGGTCTGCTCGAGCTTGCGGCGCGCCATGCGCGCGGCGGCCTCGGGGACGCGCCGTGGCCGCCCCACTACCGCAAGCAGCCCGGAGAACCGCCGCGAGCCCAGCCGTCCCGCCGGCGGACTCTGCCGTCCGCCACGCTCCCGGTCACGATGAAATTGAAGGCGCCGGCAACCGGGACGTCAAAGGCGCGCGCGCCCGTGTACCCGCTGATCGAAATCGCCCGGGCGCGCCGCCGGGAGGACGCGCTCGCCGGTCTGGAGCGCTGGCGGGCGCGCCATCCCGACGCCGCCGGCTACCTCACCGCCGACGACGTCCTGGTCGACGCGATGCGCGGCCGGTCGAGCACATGGACGCGCATCCGCGTAAACTTGAGACACGTTCCGGCCGCCCTGCGGCCCCGGCAGGACGCCCCAGATCCGAACGAGGTGCCGGCCCGGCCGGCGCGGCGTCACGCCTGACGGCCGCTCTCTCCGAACACCCGCTGCAGCTCGAACGGCGTCGTGGTCTCCAGCTGATCGTACCGGCAGCCGGCGGGGTGTTTGTCCGGCCGCCACCGCAAGAACAGCGCCGCGTGGCGAAACCGGCGGCCCTGCAGATGATCGTACTTCACTTCGCAGACGCGCTCGATCCGCAGCGGCTCCCAGGACAGATCCTTCCCGGCGCTCCAGCGGCTTTGACCGCCCGGCGTGCGCACGAATTTCCCGGCTTTGATTCCCTGGTCGCCGGCATCGGGATTCGCCCAGTCGCGCCACGGATGGTGCGCAAGCGCGTCCCGCCGCAGCGGCGCGAGTTCTCGGGCGAGTTGGCGGCGCGTCGCCATCGGGAACGCCGACGCCACGCCCACGTGGTGCAGCGTCCCGCGGTCGTCGTGGAGACCGAGCAGCAGCGATCCGACCGCGTCCGTGCCGCTCTTGTGCCAACGGAACCCGGCCACGACGCAGTCGGCGGTCCGCGCGTGCTTGACCTTGATCATCGCCCGTTTGCCCGGCCGGTACGTTCCCGCCGCCGGCTTCGCGACGACGCCGTCGAGGCCGGCCCCCTCGAATTCGCGGAGCCAGACGCGCGCGGTCTCGCGATTCCGGGTGACCGGCGTCAGGTGGATCGGCCGCGTCGCGCCGCGCAGCAGACGCTCCAGGACGGTACGCCGTTCGGCCTGCGGGACCGCCCGAATGTCGCGGCCGTCCACCGCGAGCAGGTCGAACGCCACGAAGGCCGCCGGCGTCGCCTTCGCCAGCATCGCGACGCGGGAGGCGGCGGGATGGAGCCGGAGCTGCAGCGCCTCGAAGTCGAGCCCGTGCTCCGTGACGATCACGATCTCGCCGTCGAGCACGCAACCGGCGGGCAGCTGCGCGAGAAACGCCTCGCGCAGCTCAGGAAAATACCGGTCGAGCGGCCGCAGGTCGCGGCTCTGTATGAACACGTCCGCCGCGCCGCGGAAGACCACGGCGCGGAAACCGTCCCACTTCGGCTCGTACAGCCAGCCGTCGCCGGACGGCAGCGTCTCGGCCGGTACGGCCAGCATCGGCTCGACCGGCGGGGCGATCGGGAACACCGCGGCGGGGGAAGCGCCCACAGCACGATCATACCCGGCCGCGCCGGACGCGGTTCCCGGCGATCGGGCATCAAACAAGGGACCGGGACGGCGGCGCGGCCACGATCTTGCGTATGTAGCGCGCGGCGATTTCGCCCAACTCCTGCCCGACGTCCCGTGCCGGACGCTTCGCCCCCGGCACGTGAAATGCGTGGTCCCCGCCCGCCACCACGTGCAGGCGGGCGAGCGGCTCGAGGCGCCGGACCACGCCCGCGATCAGATCGGCCCGTGCGAGCGCATCCCGCGTTCCCTGGATGAACAACATCGGCACGCGGACTTGCGGCAGGTGCGCATCCCGAAGCCGGTCCGCTTTTCCGGCCGGGTGCAGCGGGTAGCCGAAGAACACCAGCGCCGCCCCCGGGAACTCCGCGCCGTCCTCCGCGGCCAGCATGGACGCCATGCGGCCGCCCATCGACTTCCCGCCCGCGATCATCGGGAGCCCGCCGCCGCGGCGGAAGAGTTCTTCGAGTGCGGCGCGCCAGGTGTCGAGCAGCACGGGCGCCCGGTCCGGCACTCGGCGGCGCGCCTCCATGTAGGCAAAGTTGAACCGCAACACAGAGACGCCGCCGGCCGCGAGACCCGCCGCGGCACCGGCCATGAATGGGTGGGTCATGCCGGCGCCCGCGCCGTGCGCGAGGGCCGACACCGCGATCGCCTGCGCGGCCGGCGTCCACAGGGCCGACACCGTGGTGCCGCGGGCGGGAAACTCAAGACGCCTCGATTCGTCGGTCATTGTCGCGTTCCGTACTCCGCTCGATGCGACACCACAGTTCACAGTATCATGTAACGTCTCCCGTGTAGAATCTGCCGCGAACCCTCGACAGGGAGGCGGACATGGCGATCACGGTGTTCATTCGGTACCGGCTCGATCCGTTCAAGCGGGAGGCGTACGAGACGTACGCCCGCCGCTGGCTCGCGATCATCCCGAAATGCGGCGGCAACCTCGTCGGCTACTGGATGCCGCACGAGGGGACCAACGACGTCGCGTATGGCCTGATCTCATTCGAAAGCCTGGCGGCCTACGAAGCGTACCGCGCACGGCTGCGGACGGATCCCGACGCCGTCGCCAATTTCCGCTTCGCCGAGGAGCAACGGTTTGTGGTCGGCGAGGAGCGGACATTCCTGCGGCCCGTCTCGTCGGAGGGGGCGTAACCGCCGATAGCGAAACGATGGTTAGAGGGGGCGGCGGAGCGTGATGAGCGTGATGGGACGTCGACGAGACTCGAACGGCCGGCGGTGGACACCCATGCTGAGCGCGCTCCTGATCGCGGTTGCCGCCGCGACGGGCCCCCCCGGCGCCGCGCAGCCGGCGGCCGATCTCTACCAGGCGACCGTCATTGTCACGGGCACCGACACGCGCAGCCGCCCGATCGGGTTCGGGCAGGCCCTGCGCAAGGTGCTCGTGAACGTCTCGGGCGAGCCGCGGCTGCACGACGACCCGCGCGTCACGGCGCTGGCCGCGCACGCGGCCGCGTCGGTAGCGTCGTTCTCCTACGTAGACCGGATGGCGGGGAGACCGGTTCACGACGAGCAAGGGACCCGTGACCGCCCCTACAATCTCACGGTGAAGTTCGTCCGCGCGCGAGTCGACAAAATGCTCGCCGGCTTGGGGCAGCGCCCCTGGCGCGGACGGCGGCCGGTCGTGGTGCCGGTGCTGGCGGTCCGCATCGGCACCACCGCCTACCTGCTGAGCGTCGACGGTCCGGAGGGCGCCGAGCAGCGCGCCGCCTTCGCCGACATGGCCCGCGACTTCGATCTGAACGTAAGGTTCCCGGCCGGCGCCGACTTCGCGGCCTGGGGCGTCCGCCCCGGGCGGTTCCCTGCCCCGCCCGCGGCCGCGGCCACGGACGAGGCGGTGGTGGCCGGCACCCTCGAATTCAACGAATCGCTCCCGGGCTGGGTCGGGACGTGGCGGTGGCGCTGGCGCGGCGCCGACTACGCGTGGGAGATCAGAGGCGTCAGTTTCGACGAGGCGTTCCGCGACATCTGCCGGGGCGTGCTCCGTGCCGCCTCCGGCCACGGCGCGCCGGACTGATCGCTAGCCCGGCGACGTGTGCGCGGCAGCCCGAGAGGCGTTGGGGGGCTGCCGGACGATCACGAGAACCGCCGGCCGATGTCGGCGATCTGCTCGACCACGTACTCTACATCGTCGTCGCTCATGCGGGTGAACAACGGTAGGCTGATCGCCTCCTCATATGCTCGCTCTGCGACTGGAAACTCGCCGCGCCGATCGCCAAACGCCGTGCGGTAGAACGAGTGCATGTGCACGGGGATAAAATGCACGCTCGCCGATACCCCCCGTTCCTCGAGCGCGGCGATGAACGCCGCGCGATCGATCCGGAGGTAGTGGGGGCTCACGCGGACCACGTAGAGGTGCCACGCGTGCTCATCCCCCGCGGGAGCGCCCGGGGGCAACCTCAGGAACGACACCGTTCGGAGGCGCTCGGTGTAGGCGCGTGCCAGGGACGCCCGCCTCTTCCACAACGCCTCGGCCCGCCTAAGTTGATGAAGCCCGATGGCGGCCTGTACGTCGGACATGTTGTACTTGTAACCGGGGACGACCACGTCGTACCACCACTTCCCCGCCTCGGTGTAGCGCTTCCAGGCGTCGCGGCTCATTCCGTGGAGCGTCAGGACGCGTACGGCCTCGGCCACGTCATCCCGCTCCGTCGTCACCATGCCGCCCTCGCCAGTGGTCAGCGCCTTTGTCGCGTAGAAGCTGAATGCGGTGATGTCGCCGCACGCCCCCACCATCCGGCCCGCGGAGACGGCGGGAAAAGCGTGGGCCGCGTCCTCCACGATCCGCAGTCCTCGCTCAGCGGCAATTTGCCGTAGCGCCGTCATGTCGCAGGGCAGGCCGGCGAAGTGAACCGGGATAATCGCCTTGGTGCGGGGGGTCACAGCCCCCGCCACGCGCGCCGCGTCCAGGTTGAAGGTGGCGTCGTCGATATCCACGAGCACCGGCCGGGCCCCGACGTGCAAAATCGTCGTGATGGTGGAGACAAATGTGTACGGAGTCGTAATAACCTCGTCGCCCGGGCCGATGCCCAACGCGACGAGGCTGAGGTGGAGCGCGGCCGTGCACGAGCTGACCGGCACGGCGTGCCGGCAGCCCACGAACTCTCGAAACGCCTCGGCGAACCGCATCGTCTTCGCGCCGGTCGTCAACCATCCCGACCTGAGCGTATCGACGACCTCCTCGATCTCCGCCTCGGTGATATCTGCGCGGGCAAACGGAATTCGGCGAGCGATCTCCGTGCTCAGGGGTGTCGCACTCCTTCTCGCGGCAGGCGCCGCCGGTTCACGATCTTAAACGCCCACGGCGGCAGGCCTCTCCGCCGCAGCGGAATCAAACTGCCGAGCTTCGGCCAGGACGAAATCCGACGGCCGGTAAGTGGGGACGAGCGCCTTGATCGCCCGAACGGTCTCTGCCGCGCGTCCCGCTTTGATCAGCGGCTCCAGGGAGGCCACGGCCGCGAGCAAACGGTCGGGGTCGGCCAGCGGCGTCCGCCGTGCGACGTGAATCTGCCGGTGCGGCGTGATGACCGTACCGTCCTCCGCGGTCATCAGGTCTTCGACTTCCTTCTCGCCGGGGAGCGGGTCGGCGACGATGATCGGCACGTCGGCGTGCGGACGCAGGCCGGACAGGCGAATCAGTTCCTGTGCGAGATCGAGGATGCGGATCGGTTGGCCCATGTCGAGCACGAAGACCTCTCCGCCCTGCCCCATCGCGCCGGCCTGCAGAACGAGCAGCACCGCCTCCGAGGTCACCATGAAATAGCGTTGGGTGTTGGCGCCCCGAACGGTCAGGGGCTCTCCCCGACGGATCTGCTCCTGGAACAGCGGTATGACGCTCCCCCGACTTCCGAGGACATTACCGAATCGCACCACGGTGTACCGGGTCGGCCCCTGCGCATTCATGGCCAAGCACACCTGCTCCGCCACGCGCTTGGTCACACCCATCATCGACGCAGGGTTCACTGCCTTATCGGTGGAGATCAGGACGAAGCGCTCCACGGCCGCGTCCCGCGCGGCGGCGCCTGCCGCCAGAGTCCCCAGGACGTTGGTGTGAACGGACTGGAGAGGGTGCTGCTCCATCAACCCGACGTGCTTGTAGGCGGCGGCATGGAAGACCACGTCCGGGTGCAGGCGCCGGAACAAGTCGCGCATTTGCAGTCCGTCGCGTACGTCTCCGATGACCGGAACGGCGGGTTGACCGATCCGCTCGAGTTCCCGAGCGACCCAGAACAAGCCGGTCTCATCATAATCGACCGGGACGAGGACCTCGGGACGAAACCTCGCGATCTGACGGCATAGCTCCGACCCGATGGAACCCGCCGCGCCGGTCACCAGCACCCGGCGGTTGCGGAGCCACCCTCCGACCAGGGCGCTGTCAATCGTCACCACCCGGCGTCCCAGGAGGTCATCGAGTTGGACCTGCTGCAGATCCGTGAAACTCGCCTGTCCCTGGAGGATCCGCTCCAGGCCGGGGATGATGCGGATCCGGCGGATCCCCGCGTCGTTCGCCACCGCCACCACGCGTCGAATCGCCTGGGACGAGGCGGACGGCATGGCGATGAGCACGGCCTCCACGTTGTGCGCGCGCACGACCTCCCCCAGGCGCTGCAGAGGGCCCAAGACGCGCAGGCCGTGGATGACACTACCGTGCTTCGCGGCATCGTCATCGAGGAACCCGATCGGGACGTAGCCGGACCCCGGGCTCGTGCGCAGCGACGACGCCAGTTGCTCCCCCGCGACGCCTGCGCCAACGATCAGCGCCGCGGTTCCCGGGGCGGGCACCGATTCTCGGCGGGCGGCCCACACGCGAAGGGCCAGCCGCGGTCCCAGAATGCCGCACAGCGTGAGCACCCCGTCGATCGCGAGAAGCGCCCCGGGAATCGGACCGCCGGTGGCGCGGCCGGCCACCCACATCGCCGCCGCAAAGCCCGCAGTCCCCCCAGCGACCGCGCGCAGAATCGTGCCGACGTCCTCCATTCCCATCTGAGAGACGCTGAGCGCGTATAGTCCCAAGGCACCAAACGCTCCCAGTTTGACGAAGAGGTCCAGGGTCACAATCATGGATGGGCCGGCCGCCTGAAGAGCGGCCGCGGCGCGTCCGTCGTACCGCAGCCAATATGCCAGCCACAGCGAGGCGAGCAGCACCGCCGCGTCCGCGGCCGCCAGGACGGCACGCCTCAGGACCGCCCGTCTCGACAAGCGGGGGAGGCCGCGCACGAACACGCCCCGCGTCGCCGGACGCCGGCCCTCGACGGCGGCCCAGGACACGGCGTCGGTCCCCCTCCGACTCAAAACGCGCCCCGTCCTTTCACCACCGACCCCACGGATTTCACGAGAATCTTGAAGTCCTCCAGCAGCGAACAGTTGCGAACGTACCGGAGGTCTTGCTCAGTATTCATGTGCATCGGCACCTCACTCCGGCCGTTCACGACGTACCAGGACGTCATCCCCTGAGGCACGGCGAGGCGCTGGTACTGCCAGGGATCGTATTGCGCGACGATCCACGGCATTTCCGGCCGCGGCCCGACCAGGCTCATGTCTCCGCGAAGCACGTTGATGAGCTGCGGCAGCTCGTCAAGGCTGAGGCGCCGCAGCACCCGCCCGACGCGGGTGACGCGCGGATCGTCGCGGCGCTTATGAACGATCTTGCCGTCGGCGGCCCGCGAGATCACGGCGTCCCGTTGTGCCTCCGCGTTCGTGACCATCGTGCGGAACTTGAACATCGTGAAGAGGCGGCCGTTCTCGCCAACCCTCTGCTGACGGAAGATGACCGGTCCGGGCGAGTCCAGACGGATCAAGAGGGAAACCAGTCCGGCCACGGGAAGGACACACAGCGAGATGACCGTCCCCAGCCCGAGGTCGACCAGCCGCTTGGCGACGCGCTGGAACCCGTCGATGACCGGCTCTCGCAGCCCGATGACCGGGATTCCGCCAAGGTAATCCATCCGCACGCGGGCCACGCCCACGTCGAAGAAATCCGGGATCGTATAGACATGCAGCGGCAGCGTCCACAGCGACACGAGGAGGCGTCCGATGCGCTCCTGCGCTTGCCGCGGCACGGCAAAGACGACGTCCGTGACCTTGTGCCGTTCCACGATCGCGGGAATCGCCTCGAGGTCGCCGAGCACCGCGCGGCCGTCCACCGCGCCGTCGCGGGTGGCAGGGTCGTCATCCACGAACCCGGCGACAGCGATGCCGGCCGACGCGAGCAGCCGCGCGACCTGGTTGCCGAGTGCCCCCGTCCCCGCGATCAAGACGACCGGCACGTGGGTGCCCCACCGGATCATCCGGTACGCCAGGCGCAACACCGCCCGGCACCCCAGCAGCAGCACCACCGCGAGCACCACGAACTGCAGGAAGACAATGCGCGAGATGTCGCGATAGGAGAAATACATCGCGCCGGCCAGGATCAGACTCGAAGCACTCACCCCGAGCACGACGCGCTCCGCCTCGTCGACGGCGCGGTAGACTCGGCGGCCGTCGTACAGACTCGCCAGCGGAAAAATGACGGCAAAGAAGATCACCACCAGGAGCCGCACGAACCCCGGGATCGCGGCATCGGCCGCGGTAATCGGAGCTGCCAGCGGCACACCGCGCAGGCACTGCGCCGCCCAGAGCGCCGCCTGCCCGGCGCCCAGGTCGAACAGGTACAAGGCGACCATGTAGTTGGGTCCGAACCGTCTAAACATCCGCGGCATCCCTAGTCAAGCGTGTACTCCCTCAGGCCGACGAACTGAAGCCCGAACAGGGCCAGGAACGTTGGAATGATCGTGGCGTAGCGGCGCCACAGCCGCCGGGGCTCTGTGCCGAGGCGAAAACACCACTCCAGCCCGCTGCGCTGCATCCATCGCGGGGCCTGCTTCTTACGGCCGGCGTGAAAATCGAACGCGGCGCCGATGCCGGCGAGCACGGGGGCCGTCAGCCGCCCTGTGTGCGCGGCCATCCAGTGTTCTTGCTTCGGCGTACCGAGACCGACCCATACGATGTCGGGCGATGCGGCGTTGATGAGCCGGACAATCTCGGCCTGTTCCTCGTCCGTCAGCGGCCGAAACGGAGGCGAGTACGTCCCCGCGACCTGGAGGTCGGGGAAGCGCCGCCGAAGCGTAGCGGCCAGCTGCGCGGGGACACCCGCCGCGCCGCCGTAAAAGAAGTGCCGGTATCCTCGCGGCGCCGAGTGTCCGCACATGGCCAGCAGCAGGTCGGGGCCGTACACCCGCTCCACTCCCCGGAATCCAAGCAATCTGCTGACCCAGACCAGCGGCATTCCGTCGGGAGTCACCAGTCCGGCCCCGTTGTGGATGCTCCGAAGGCGCGGGTCGCGCTGGCTTTCGATAATGCCATGCAGGTTTGTCACACACACGTAGTGCGGATCCCGGCGGGCGATCCAGTCGTCGAACGTCCTCAGGGCACGGTCCATCGTGATCGGACTGACGCCGACGCCCAGGATGTTCACGCGGGCGGCTCGGGGCGATATCGGCGTCCCGCGGAACGCTCGGGCTTCCCGTCCCCGCATGGTTCCGGTCGATCTAGCGGAGGACAATTTCCTCGGTCCTCCCCTCGACGTGTGCCGCCCGAACCTGGGCGTCGATCCACGCGTAGGTCGCCGGGAGTCCCTCCTCCAGCGGGGTGGTCGGCTCCCACCCGAGGACCTCGCGCAGGCAGGAATTGTCGGAGTTCCGCCCGCGGACGCCTTGCGGGCCGGGGACGTGCTTCTTCGTGATCTCGAGACCGGCGATCCCGGCCACCATGTCCGCCAGCTGGTTGATCGTCACCAGCCGATCCGTGCCGAGGTTCAACGGATGGGGATAGTCGGACCGCAGGAGCTTGTAGAGTCCCATCACGCAATCGTCGACGTAGCAATAGGACCTGGTCTGCTCGCCGTCCCCCCAGATCTCCACTTCCGTGGAGCCGGTCAGCTTGGCGAGCGCGACCTTGCGGCAGATCGCGGCGGGCGATTTCTCTTTGCCGCCGTCGTAGGTCCCGAGCGGGCCGTAGATGTTGTGAAAACGAACGATGCGGGTCTCGAAGCCGTGATCAGCCCGATAGTACTGGCACATCTTCTCCATGAAGAGCTTCTCCCAGCCGTAACCTTCCTCCGGATCCGCGGGGTACGCGTCGGTTTCCCGGAGTGGGGCGACCTCCGCGGACGTCTGGAGGAACCTCGGGTAGACGCATGCCGAGGAGGAGAACAAAAA
The DNA here is from genome assembly GCA_035934535.1 of bacterium. Lineage (GTDB taxonomy): Bacteria > Sysuimicrobiota > Sysuimicrobiia > Sysuimicrobiales > Segetimicrobiaceae > DASSJF01. Next base: position 6,016 of record DASYXS010000035.1, on the reverse strand, counting down.
CCGCCGGGCGCCCTTCACCCTGGCCGCCTCAAGCATGTGCACGTTGATCATCGTATTGTTGCGGGCGATGTCGGCGTGGAACGCGGTGATGTACCCGATGCCCCCCATGTCGGCAGCCAGGTGGTACACTTCCTCGATTCCGTCCGCCGCCACGAGGCAGTTCTCCATCCGGCGAAGGTCGAGGCGAAGGAACTCGTGGGCCGCAGTCGGCGCGAACTCCGGGTCCTTGAGATCCACGCCTCGGACCCAGTAGCCGCGTTTGATGAGCAGGTTCACGAGATGATGACCGATGAATCCCCCGGCGCCTGTCACGAGCACGCGTACCATGACATCCTCCCTGATCGTAGTTCGCGTCACCGTGGACGCGTGTCGGGCATCCTGAACATCGATCCGCTGGCCCGCGAAAGCAGCCCGCCCGGCCCCACGCGGCGACCGGTTTGGCGCGCGATGTTGCGCTCGGCCGCCAGCGTGTAGATCTCCATCAGCGCCTCGCGGCTGCGCGCCGCAGTATACGACCGTTCAAACTCACCTCGCGCAGCGCGGCCCATCGCCCTCGCCTCGCGGAAACGATCCCACAGCCGCCTGACCTTGGCGGCGAGGTCGCGCGGATCGCCGGCGGCGGCGTGGAGCCCGGTCCGACCGTCGCTGACCATCGATGCCGCGCTTCCTCCCGCCGCGACAATGACCGGAAGGCCCGTGGCGAACGCCTCGGCAACAACCGTGGGCAGCACCTCGGAGAGGAGCGAGGGGAAGATGAGTGCGCGCGCATCCTGCATCAGCCGGAGAGTGCGTTCGGGCGGCTGCGGTCCTTCCCACGTGATGCCGGGCGTCTGCGACGCGGCGCGGGCGACCGCGGAGGCCATCGGACCGTCGCCCACGATCGTCAGCGGGATCCGGCCGCCGAGTTCCTGCCAGGCGGACAGCAGCGTGCCGACCCCCTTCTCCTCCGACAGCCGTCCGACGTAGATGGCGTAGCCGCCGGCATGGCCGCCCACTCCGGGGTCCGGCTCGACAAAGTTCGGCTTCACGGCGATCTTCGCCGCGGGGAGACCTCCGGCCACGAGTCGCTCCCGGGCGAATTCTGAGGGCACGATGAACACGTCGACTTTGCGACTCCACGTCCTGAGAACGCGGTGGAGCACGAGCATCGCGGCCACCGGTCCGCTGGCCAGCGCGCTGTCGCGATAGCATCCGTGGAGCACCCCGGGCCAGGGCACCGCCCTGCCGACGCAGTCCGAGCACGCGCGTCCATCGCGAAAGAGAACCCCGTTGAGACACTGGATGCGGTAGTTGTGCAGCGTCTGGACGACCGGCGCACGCCGCGCACGGCAGGCGTCATAGACGGCCGGAGAGAGAAGCGGAAAGAAGTTGTGCACGTGCACCACGTCCGGGCGGAAGCGGGCGATCTCCCGCCCGACGCGCACGCGCGCGCCGACGGCGTAAGGTGCCTGGACGGCAGCCGCGAGATGTTCCCATGGCCGCCGAACGCCGGCGTTCGAGACGCCGTAGAAGTGCACGTCGTGGCCCGCCGCCGCCAGCATGGCCCGCTCCCGGGCCACCGCCGCATCCTCCCCGCCGAACTGGCGGTAGGCGTTGTGAAGGATCAGCACTCTCACGGCGCGGCACCCTCCAGCAGGACGGGAGAAGGACCGACCGTGAGCGACGCGGCGGCGGGCGCGGAGGCAGTACCGGCGACCGTCTCGATCCGCCGAACGTCCCACGCCCCGGGCACCGTATACTCGACGGTCCGCCCAGGATTCCACAATACGCGCGCCGGCCCGCCTGTTCGCGCCAGCTCGCACACCCACGTCCCGGCCGCGTCCGACGCGCAGGACGTGACGCGCGCACCGATCAGCCACCGCTGCGCCACGGCGTACGCCGTCGCCGCGAGTTTGGGGGTCCTCCCATCGTACTCGTTGAGGGCCATGGCCTGATCGCCCCATGTGTACCAGTACAGACGCGCGACACCGGCCGCCCATGACAGCAGGTAGCTGCGGGCAACGACGCCCGCGGCCTCCACGTCCGTCAGCGGCTTTCCGGCAAACTCTTCGGGCGCGGGATTCTTGTCATGGTTGAGGATGTTCCAGCCCGTCTCCGTGTTCCAGAGGGGCTTGCCGGCGACGCCGTGCTTCGCGAGCACGTCCTCCGCGGCTTGGATCCGCGGCAGCATCGCCTCGGGCGGCCGCGGCGCGACATAGAAATGGAATCCAACAGCGTCGGCGTACTGCGCCCCGCCGAGGGCCAGGTAACGGTCGAGGTATCGCACGCCCTCCCCGCCGTGCCAGGTGAACGCCGGCGACACCACGGTGATCGCGGGATCCACCTGCTTGAGGGCCTGGTACGCGACCCGGTCGAGCTCGACCAGCGCGGCGACGGTTCCCGTGAAAAACCCCTCGTTCGGCTCGTTCCACAACTCATAGGCGTGGACGCGCCCGCGGTAGCGCGCGGCCACCGTCCGGACATAGCGTTGCCAGTCCTCCAAGCGCGCGGCCTCGGCGTTCTTGCCGGGCGGGGCGTGCGATCCGCAACATCCCGGTTCGCCCGGACGGGCCGACGCCCAGGTCGGGGTTGAGTCGAGAATGAGCAGCAGCTCCACATGGTGGCGTTGGGCGAGCGCGACGTCCCGGTCCAGTTGTCCGAACTGCCACTGATCGCGGGCCGGCTCGAGATGCCACCACGACGAATGCCCGGTGCGCCATCCGTAAAACGGCACGGTCGGCCACCCGGCCCCCCATTCCAGGTTGATCACGTTCAGGCCGAACAGCGCCGGAGGAACAGGTCCTGCGGGCGGCGCAAGCCGCCCGTCGAAAGCCGCGCCCGCGGCCGCCGGGTTCGACGCAACCCCGTGAGGTGCCGCCGCGGCCGCGACGGCGAAAAGACAGGCCGCGGCCGCGACGGCCGTACGATACGGCGAGCGCCGCCCCGCACGCGCCCGCTTCGTCATCCGGCCCACCGCTCTCTGGGCGCCCCGGGCCGGCTGGGCATTCGCCTGACACCGGGCGAGCGTGCGGCGTCAGGCTGCGGTTCATCGGACAGGAGTCGTCCGCCGATCATCGCAAGCGCGGCAAGCATCGCGAACTCGGGGGTGCTGGCCGCGAATGTTCCCTCCGTCCACGACCGGATCAGGAGAATGAGGACGAGCGCCATCCACAGGGCAACGTGCGGCAGGCGCGGCCGGCACGCGAGCCGGACGAACTGCCAGATCATCGTCACGACCATGAGGACGAAGAGGCCGGTGCCGAGGTAACCGGTCTGCAGGAGGGCGGTCAGGTAGGCATTGTGCGCGTGTACGATAAGCGAATTCCCCCAGATGCTGCTGTAGGGGGCGATGACATCCCGGAATGTCTGGAACCCGTAGCCCAGCCATGGGTGAGCGGAGGAGAGATCCAGAACGAGTTGCCATAAGACCGTCCGCCCGCTCAAGGTGTCGAACTCCTGAGCGTTGCCGATGTACGCCGTATACTCGGCCACCAGCCGGCTCCAGAAGATCGCCACGGGAATCGCCACCGCGATGAGTTGGAGGTACCACCTCCTTCCAAGGCTGACCCGGCGGCCGGAGAACATCCACAGCGCGAGAAGACCGGCCGCGGCCCCGACGATGGCCGTCTTGCTGAACGAAAGAATGAGCATCGTAACAAACAACGCCGCGAGCCACGCCCGCAACCGGTCGACCCGCCGGGCAACGCCGCCTCCGAGCACGAACATGAGCGCCACAACGGCGCGGAAGCCGACCGTATTCGGATCGAGCACGCTCAAGCCGTACCTGACCGCGAGGAAGTCCAGATGGTACACGGCGATGGGCGACAGGACCGTCACGATGGTCCCCGTCACGAACGCCGCACCCATCCGAGTGAGGAGCTCCCCGCCGGCCCGGCCTCGCACGAGCGTCGTGACGAGGACGCTGGCGGCGATCCACGACACTAGCGGCCCGTAGATGCGGGCCGGGCTGGCGAACGTCACGGGCGAGACGAGCACGGATACGATGTTGACGGCGTTGATTGCGACCACGAGCGCACCGACGCCGCCGGCGCCGAATGCGGTCAGCCGGGCGTTCCCGAGCACCACCCACCCGGCCAGGAGGCTGATAACGCCGATCGAGAGGATGTCGTGCAGGATGAGGCCTCTGCGCATCAACACGGAGAGGCCGGGATCCAGTCCGATCCAGAACCAAAATGCCGTCCAGGCGAAGGGCACCGTCCCGATCTCCACGGCCGGAACGGCCGCGGGGGAAACCCTCCGCGACTCCCGCCGTGCAGGCGGCCGGACGTGGAGGCGCCGCGCCTCGCTAGCCATTCCCGTTCCTAATCGCGCGGCGATAGTACGCCTCGAGGATCGGCCCCTGGTTTGCCCAGGCGTAGGCCTCGCGGCTGCGCCGCCGGCCGGCCTCGCCCATTTGCGTACGCAGGGCGGGATCGTCCGCTACCTGCCTCATGCTGCGCGCGAGATCCCGCACCGCTTGATCCGGATCGCGCCCGGTCACCTTGACGCCGGTGCCGTCGACGACCTGAGCAGACGGGCCGCCGAGGTCGAGGCAGATCACAGGCCGTCCGATCGCCATCGCCTCCAGCGTGACGCCGCCCCCGGAATCGTGCAGCGTCGGGTGAACGAGCACGTGGACTTCCTCGAGCCGGCGCAGAGTGTCGGCGTGGGACAGCCAGCCCCAAAACCGCACACGGTCCGCAACACCGAGCGCGGAGGCCTCGGCCTCCAGGCGCCGGCGCTCCGGCCCATCGCCGATGATCCAGTACTCGGCTTCGGGAATGCGCGCGCGCGCGAACGCCCGCAGGCCGAGATGGAATCCTTTCAGGTGCAGCAGGCGCCCGATGGCGCAGAACCGCAGTCCCTCGGATGGCGGCTCCGCACAGTGCGCGAGATGGGCGAGGTCGGCCATGAGCAGGCCGCCCTCCGAATACACCTCGACGTCCCGCGCGCCCAGGACGAGAAGCCGGGCGGCGGTGTCTGCCGCCTTCGCAAGCGCGAGGGCCGACCGGCGGGCGGTGAGCCGGACGAGCGGATCGTGCTCGCCGCACCACCGCGCCGTCTCGCGCCACGTCTCGAACAGCCGTCCGCGGACGCCGAAATCGCGCCAGAACGGCCTCGGGGCGGACTCTCCTCCCCCCACCGGCCCCCAGAGAAACGGGACGGGAAGGCGCCACAGAAGACTTGGTGCCCAGTACTTGCCGAACGTAATGTGGTGCGCGACGTCAAATCCGACCCGGCGCTGGAGGCGCCGCGCAATGGGATAGATCGCGAGCTGCCACAAGTAGTAGTAGATCTGCACCCCGGCGGCGCCTCGCTTCCACCACCGCGCCCAGCCGGGCAGGTCGTAGTACACAAACTGAACGCGCGGCAGCGGCTCGTCGGCCAGCGCGGCCTCAATCGCGGGTCGGTTGTTCGCCCGCGTCAAGACCCAGACATCGTGATTCGCTGCCAGCACCCGCACCGCGTTCCAACCCACCCCGGGCTCCGAGCCCTTTCGGGGTTCACAGGCATATGCGGAGAGAAGAATCTTCATCGCGCGCGATCTCCTACCACAAACGGCGTGTGCAACATCCGGCGCACGTATGCGCGAACCGGATCTGGAAGTATGCGCCGGAGGACCGTCGCCGGCCGCATCGACGGAGCGATACGGTGGGCGGTCGCGGCGTGCCGAACCCATCCCAGCGCGAGGGTATATTCAGTGACCGGAATGCAGGGAATGGAAAAACGGTCGTCGTGCGCGCCGTAGAGGCCCCATCGCATGGAGCGCGACGCGACGTACCCGAACTCGGGGAGGGCCCGGCGTGCGTACGCGCCGAGGCGTCCCCCCGGCGGCGCAAAGTACGCCACCGGAGCGCCGATCCAGCCCTCGAGGATCGCCTTCGACTCGCCGAGTTCGCGGCGCAACACGTCGGCCGTGCCGGCGACGATGGGAGCATCGGTAAGTCCGTGGGAGCCGACGCGGTGGCCCAGCGCCTGCAACGTCTGCACGTGCCGTGGGGTGAGCCGGCCGCGCGTCCCCATTCTCGCCGGGGGA
>DASYXS010000063.1:0-40909 GCA_035934535.1 bacterium | reverse complement strand
GTGGTGGAGCAGAACTCATCCCCATGCTCGACGGCGAGCGGGGGCCGAGCTTTCCCGCATTCCTTGCAAACGTGGGTACGCATTGCTTCCCTCCTGAAGCTTCTTCAAAAAATGAAGGGTGGCGCGACGCGCCACCTACCGCCTTGGATTACGCGGATCGGTCCGATTTTATTCCGTGCGTCAGCAAGGCCACCTAGCGGAACACTAGCGGCGGTAACGCTCAGTGCACCAAACCTCGACCGTCTACATCGATCCCGACACCGGCACCCTCAGCGCATCCCCGCTCGCGGGCACGGAAGACATCCAGGGCATCATTCCTGGCGTCACGGGCCCGATCGCTCTCCGGTGCTCCCTTCACGGCCGCTACCACCAGGTCGGCACCGTGACCACGGCGCTCTCGGGCCGCTCCGGGCTGGATGCGCTCGAGGATTTCATCCGCGTCACACTCGCGGCTGTGTGCACGACCTGCCCCGAATGGAAACAGGTGTGGCATCAGACGTCCGTCGCGTTCGATCACCTGCGGGCCGATACCCACCAAAACGTGCTCGCACGCCCCGTGGAGACGATGCTTGCCGTGGGGCGCGCGCTCAACACGCTACGCCCATTTCCGGAAGCGCTCCAGGCGCTAGTCGGTTTCCAGTTACCGGTGGATCCGCCGCCACTCCCTTTAGGTGGAGCCTTCGCCGTGGATCCCGCCGGCGCGATTCTCTCGTTGCCGCCCGGACAGCGGCCGCCGGCGGGCGGTGCGCAACTACCCCGCGACAAGTCCTGGTGTCTCGTCTGCTGCCAACGCCACGGGTGGGAGCATATCGCGTCACTCGCGGAGCCGGACGGGCGCGGCCGCGCGGCGTTGGTCGACCTCGGCAGCGTGCTCATCGCCCAGGCGGTCGGCACTTGCGACGAATACACAGTTACCCGCGAAGTCCTGCGTCGGGAACTCGAGGCGCTCCCGGTGCGCGACCGCGGGGAAGCCAGGGCACGCCCTGCCCGTCCCCTGGCGGCGATGCGGTTCTACCAGGACGCCGCCGCGGCGTTCACCCGTGCGACCGGCGACATCGGCTACGTGGTCGCCAGAGCACTCGAAGTGCTAGCACGGACGCATTTTTGCCATCCAAACTGCCCGTATCCCGTGGACATCGTCGCAGATAGACCGTTCATCGGTGAAGTGCCCGTATACGATTTTGCCGAAATCAGTACCCCGAGCGGCAATGTTCGCGTCCTTCATCTCGAAGACGCCATCGCAGATCGTATCGCTGCGTTCCTGTATTGGAGTGACTCCCAGGGGCTTGACGTCGCTGAACGATCGGCAATCGCCGCGCGAGATCGGCTCGCATCGGAACGGGTTGACGCCTCGCTGAGAAAACTCGACACCGCTTTGCCTGATGCCGCCCAACGAATGAATTTGGCGCGGGAACGCCTCCGCCGCGCCGTCGCCGGCACTTAGAACGTCAGACGGCCCCGTAGAAATGGTGGTACTGCCACGCCGCGTCGCGCCGCAGCTGCTCCTCCGCCCAGCGCCGGTCGCCGAAGCGCGCCGGCGACAGCGCCGAGAGATCGATCGGCGGGCGGCCGTCGGTGATCCACGCCGCGAGCGCCTCCCCCAGTGCCGGGGAGATCGACAGGCCGGCGACATTGCACCCGCTTGCAAAGAAGAACCCCTCCGCCGCCGGGGCCGGCCCGAGGACGTGCTCGCCGTCGGGCGTCATGGTCGGAATGCCGCCGCGGTGCTCGCGAACCTTCGCGGTCTCGAGCACCGGCATCTGGGCCCTCACGTCCGCGGCGGCGCGCCTGAGGACCTCCGCGTCGAGCGGGGTGTCCCGAATATCGAACCGCGGCCCGAGGGTCCCCATGTCGAGGACGCGCGGACCCTCCTCGAAAACGCCCCACAGCAGTCCGCCGTCGCACGGCCGCACGTACACGGCCGCGTCCATGATGCGGATCATCGGCAGGTCGGCGCGGACGCCGTCGAGCGGCTCGGTCACGAACAACTGGTGCCGGGTCGGCACGAGCGGGATGCGCAGTCCGCTGGCCTCGGCCATCTGACGCGTCCACGCGCCGGCCGCGTCCACGACGACCGGCGTCCGGATCGTCCCCTGATCGGTCTCGACGCCGGTGACCTGCCCGGCCTCGGTGACGACGCGCCTCACCTCGGTGCGCGGCAGCAGCGTCGCGCCGCGTGACGCGGCGCCGCGGGCAAATCCCACGGCGACCTGGGCCGGGTTGAAGTACATGTCGTCGCCCACGCGCATCGCGGCCGCGATCCCGTCGCCCGTCAAGAACGGGTTCAGCCGGTGCGCCTCCGCGGGCGAAATCTCCTCCACGTCGAGGCCCATCCGCCGGCCCCGCGCCAGATCATCGGCGACCACCGGAGCGTCCTGCTGCCGGCGCGCGATCTTGAGGCTGCCCGGCTGCACCCAAGCGAGCGGCTGCCCCGTCTCCTCAGTGAAGTGCTTCAGGTGCTCCCCGGCGGTCCTGACGAGGGAGATCATCACGTCGCTCTTGCGGGCGCAGCTGACCATACCGGCTGCGCGGGGCGAGGTCTGCGAAGCGATCTCGTGCTTGTCGACGACCGCCACGCTCCGCCGGCCGGACGCCGCGAGATAGAACGCCGTCGCGGCGCCGAGTCCGCCCGATCCGATCACGACCACGTCCGCCCGGTCGATCATCCGTCGGCACGGGAGCCGTCCCGCTCCACCTCGACCATCGCGTCAAAGGCCGCCTGCCCCGCGGAAAACTCGAAGACGTCGACGGCCTCGTCCGGAATCGACGCGCCGCCGGACGTGAGGTCGTTCAGCCCCGTCCAGCCGTCGCGCATCCACACCGTGGCGGCCGGCACGTCGCCGGTGACGAGCGCGCGCGCCCGAAACTCGCCCCGCTCGTTGAAGATGCGGATCAAGGTACCGTCGTCCAGCCCGCGGGCCGCGGCGTCGGCGGGCGAGATCCACAGCCTGGGTTCGGGATCCAGCCGCGCGAGCGTCGGCAGCGCGCGGCCGTGATCGTAGAACCCGTGGAACTGCGTAAGCGTCCGGCCCTGCCGGAACGCCAGCGGATACCGGCCCGACGACGGCAGCGGCGAGTACGCGGGGAGGGACGGCAGGCCCAGCGACGCCGCCCGTGCCGAGACAAACTCGACCTTGCCCGACGGCGTCGGAAACACGAGATCCGGGTGCGCCACGTGCGAGATGGTGAGCGCGCGGACCCCGCCCTCCGCGCGCAGCGCGCGTACCGTCGCGTGCCCCGTCGCCGGGTGGTCGAGGATCGCGTCGATCGGCCCCTCGTCCGTCTCCCAGGGGAAGAAGTCCGCCATCCCGAGCCGCGCCGCGAGGTCTCGGAGAACCCGCGTCAGCGGACGCGCCTCTCCCGCCGGCTCCAGGATCTTCGGCATCAGGTAGAGGTGCGTGTTGGTGCTCTTGCAGCCCACGTCCTCGAGCCACGCCGTCGCGGGCAGCACGACGTCGGCAAAGCGGCGGGCGGTATCGTTCATGAACAGGTCGTGGCTGACGACGAGCCCGGTGCGGTCGAGCCCGCGGGCCACCTCCGCCGCCTCCGCGAACGACGAGAGCATGTCCGTGCCGAAGAGGCCCAGCACCGCGATGCGCCCGGCGACGAGCGCCTCGGTGATCCGCGGCATCTGGTTCGGAATGTAGCGGCCCGGCGGCCGCCGGTCCGCGGCCGCGATGCTCGACAGCGCCTGGCCGTGCGCGGAACTCCCATGCCGCGGCCCGAACCCTGCGCCGGGCCGGCCGAGGTTGCCCGTGAGCGCGGGCAGGCACGCGACGGCGCGGCCGCCCTGCCAGCCGTTCACGCCCTTGTGCATCGAGCTCCCGCCGATCACGATCATCGCCGGCCGCACCGACGCGTAGCGGCGCGCCAGCGCGACGATCCGGTCGGCGGCCACGCCCGTCTCCTTGGCGGCCCAGGCCGGCGGGTACGCCCGGACGTACGCGGCGAGCTCGTCGAAACCCGTGGTGTACCGCGCGACGAAGTCGCGATCGTAGAGCCCTTCGCCGATGAGCACGTGCATGAACCCGAGCGCGAGCGCCGCGTCGGTGCCGGGCCGGATCAGCAGGACGTCGTCGGACTGCGCCGCCGCCTCGGTCTGCCGCACGTCGATCGTCACGATGCCGGCGCCGCGCCGGCGGGCCGCGGCGAGATGGCGGGCGGTGTTCGGCTGGCTCGCCAGATTCGCGCCCCAGAGCACGACGAGCTCCGCGTGCGCGCCCATGTCTTCCTTCGTGTTGGTCTCGATAGGCCCGGTGAGGGCGACCCCGAACGCCCCGAGGCCCCAGCAGATCATGGTCGAGTTCCACCACTGGCAGCCGTAGAGGTTCGCAAACCGGCGCAGCAGCTGCCCGCCGGTGCGGACGCCGTAGCTGTTGGCGTTGTTGCCGTGGCCCTGCCACAGCGCGACCGCTTCGCGGCCCGCGTCCTGCATCCGCGCGGCGACGCGGCCGAGGGCCTCATCCCACGTCGTCCGCCGCCAGGCGTCCTCCGACCGCCGGTCCCGGACCATCGGTACCTGGAGCCGCCGCGGATTGCCGATGATCTCCCGCGACGCCTGCCCGCGGACGCAGAGGAAGCCGCGGCTGTCCGGGTTGTCGGGATCACCGCGCACGCCCGTCAGGTACCCGTCCTCCACGTCCACGAGCATCCCGCAGAGCGTGGGATGGCAGTTCATCGGGCACATCGTGCGAGTCGTCGCCCGCGTCAACTCGGCCGCCACCCCTCCCGGTGCCGGAAGAATCCGGTGTTGCCGATCTTGAACACGTGCTCTTCCTGATAGGCGGGACACTGCTCCGCCTGCGCCGCAGTGATACTCAAATGGACCGCCGATTCCGTGATCCGCGCGACCACGGCCGCCGGCGCCATCCGGGATGACGACCACAAATGGTGCCGGAATCCGACACCGTCGAAAATGTCCCGGTCCGGATCACCCAGCGCGTGCGTCACGTGTCCCAGCAGCGTGCCCTCGGACGCGAGAACAGGCATCCCGGTGGCGATCAGGCGCCAGGACACGCCGTCGGCATCATCGTCGCCGTGTTGGGGCTGATTGCGGCCGTCAGGCATGTGCCCCATTTCGCTATCCGACCGTCAGCGTCATGCCGTCCTCGGCGCACTCCCACGGCGACTCGTCGCGGTGCGCCAGCATCTCTTCGCCCATGTGGGTGAGCACGATCCGGCGGCTCCGCAGCTCCCCCTGGTGCCCGCGCAGCGTCGCGAGATCGAGATGGTACGGAATCCGCTCGTCGTACGCGTTGCACTCGAGCAGCAGCAGATCGGCCCCGTCGGCGGCCCGCACCAGCCCGGGAGCCCACTGCGTGTCGCCGGAGTAGGCGATCGTGCGGCCGCCGCATTCGATCCGAAGCGCCGTGGGCGGCGCGCCGCACGGATGAACGACCTCAAACGGCGTTACGACGAACCCGGCGATCCGGTTCGGCGCCTCGAGGGTGTACTCGGCGACCTCGAGCGGGAACCGCAGCGTCATCGCGGACGAGCCGGGAAACAGCACCTCCATCATCTGCGAGAGCCGGGCGCGGGTCCCGGGCGGCCCGGCCACGAGCAGCGGCCGGGTCCGCCGGGTGTTGAAGTGCGCGTCCAGCAGGAAGAACGGCAGCCCCCCCATGTGGTCGCCGTGGAGGTGGCTCAAGAGGACGAGGTCGATCGCGGCCCGGTCGACCTTCCAGCGGTGCATGGCGACCGTCGCGGTGGCGCCGCAATCGACGAGAAAGCGCGTCCCCTCCGCGAAGACAAGAAAGCAGGTCTGAAACCGTCCGCCGCTTCCGAACGCGTCGCCGCACCCGAGCACCCGAAGCTGGACGGACATCGCGAGCGGCGGGGGGGGGCCGCTACCGCTTCCGGTACTGGCTGAGCAGCCGGTCGGCCTGCTGCTGCGCGTCGCGCAGGGCGGCCTGGGGGGTCTTGCGCCCGGTCAGCGCGGCCTGCAGGTCGTTGGAGTACATGTTCTGGATCTCGCCCCCGTTGTGGGTGGACAGCTCGGCCTGTGCGTACGGCAGTTGATCCCGAGCGGTCAGCGCCTGCGGGAACTTGTCCGTGTAGTCCTTGTACAGCTTGATATTGAACGCCGACTTGCGCACCGCGACGTACCCGGACGCTTCGCTCCACCGCGCCGCCTGCTGCGGGGCGGTCATCCACTGGACGAACTCCCACGCCGCCCGCTGGCGCTCCGCGGGGATCGCGCGGAAGATGTAGAAGTTGCCGCCGCCCGTCGGTGTACCGTACTGCTTGTCCGCCGGCATGAAGGCCGTCCCGAACCTAAACGAAGCGTTGCTTCGAATGTACGTCAAACTGCCCGTGGAGTGGTAGATCATCGCATACCGGCCGGCGACGAACTCCGTCGGCAGCGTCTCCCACGTCAGGATGCCGCGGGGTTCGACCCGGAGGTCCGCGAGGTGCAGCCAGAACTGCAGCGCGCGGGCCGTCTGGGGCGTGTCGAAGTACGTTTGGGTGCCGTCCGGAGTCGCGATGCGGGCCTGACCGGCTTCGGCCGCAAATCCCTGGAAGAGCCAGTACGTGAAGCCGGACGTCGGGATCCCGACGCCCCACTGCGTAACCGCGCCGCCGGCGTCGTGCAGCGTCAGCTTCTGGGCATCCTGCTCCAGTTCGGTCCAGTTCTTCGGGGGCTTCGTGGGATCGAGCCCGGCCCGCTGGAAGGCGTCCTGGTTGTAGTAGAGGACGATCGTGCTGCGCTGAAACGGAATCGAATAGGTGGTGGTGGCGGTCCGCGAGTTCAGCCAAAACGCACCGAAGAAATCGCTCCGGAACCGGTCGCCGCCCGCCTGTTGGATGAACGCGTCGAGCGGGATGATCGCATTGAGGTCGAGGAGTGTGAACAGATCCGTGGAGAGCAGCACCGCCACGTCGGGCGGCGCGCCGGCCATCACGGCGGTCTGCGTCTTCGTCATGGTCTCGTAGTATCCGCCGGAGAAGATCGGCGTCACATGGATGCCGGGATGGATCCGGTTGAAGTCGGACACCATGCCGTCCATCACTTTGGCCAGCGGCCCCGACACGCCGACCGGGTAGTAGAATTTCAGCTCGAGCGCGGCGCCCGCGGGTCGCGGCGCGGTCAAGGGGGCGGCGAGGGCGACGGTCAGGGCCAACACAAACATGGCAATGCCACAGCGCTTCATCTCGATGCGTCCCTCCCGTACGGCGAGTCGCGACCCCGGCCTCATGTTCAGGCCAGCGAAACGGTTCTCCTCTCTCGGCGTGTCCCGGTGCAGGAATCCCCCGGCGCTCCCCACAAGAGGATGCCGAAACATGCATGCTGGAGGACGTCGCATGGCGAGCCGCGGGCATCGACTGACACGACGCCGGTTCCTCACCGGTGCGTCGGGGCTCGCGCTCGCCGGACTGAACACGGCCCCGCGTGGATCGGACGGTGCGACGGCGTGGATCCAGGGACCGCCCCCGGCCGAAGCGGCGGCGGAAGAGCCGCGCCGCGGCGGCGCGTTCAAGATCCCCGTCACGGCCAACGTCGTGCCGTGGCCGCCGATCGGCCTGATCCAGAACCTCATGGTCAACAAGTCGCTCTTCAACGGTCTGGTCCGGTACAGCCCGGTCGACTGGAGCCCGCAGCCCGATCTTGCCGAGCGGTGGGAAACGTCGAAGGACGGGCTCACCTGGACGTTCCATCTCAGGGACGGCGTGCGCTGGCACGACGGCCGGCCGTTCACCGCGGAAGACGTCAAGTGGACACTCCAGATGTACGCGGACCCGAAGGTCAACAGCATCCTGCGCGGGAACCTCGACCCGGTCACGGGCATCGAGGTCGTGAACCCGACGACGGTCAGGCTCGTCACGAAGCAGCCCTACTCCTCCCTGGTCGAGCTGCTCTGCTACCTCACGTTCATGCTCCCCCGGCATCTCCTCGCCGGCCAGGACTTCAACCGGGCCAAGTTTCCCGAGGCGTTCATCCGGAATCCGGTCGGCACGGGCCCGTTCAAGTTCGGCGAGCACGTCACCGGCGACCACTTCACGGTCGTCGCGAACGACCGCTACCACGAGGGCCGTCCGTACCTCGACTCGGTGATCTTCAAGATCGTCCGGGACCTCAACTCCACGATCGTGCAGGTCAAAACCGGCGAGCTGGACGTCGCGTTCCCGGCCGTGGCGCAGTTGCCGGCGCTGCAAAACGCGCCGAACCTGTACCTGATCGAGCGCGGCCTCATGGACTTCCGCTTCTTCGGTTACAACTACAACGACCCGCGGTTCGGGAAATGGTTCCACGACCGGGCGGTACGCCAGGCGTTCGCGCACGCGATCAACAGCAAAGGCATCATTCAGCAGGTCACGCAGGGCAAGGCCGACCGCAGCAACGGACCCATCCCGCCGGCGTTGAAAGGCTGGTATCCGCACCAGGCACCGGTCTTCGACTACGACCCCGACCGCGCCCGCAAAATGCTCGGAGAGGCGGGATTCAAGGCCGGGCCGGACGGGGTGCTGGCCAAGGACGGCCAGCGGTTCGCGTTCTCGTTCTTCACGGATCAGGGCCAGCCGGAGCGCGAGCAGACGGCGCTGATCGTCCAGCAGAACCTGCGAGACATCGGCGTCGACGCGCGCCTGGAGACACTGGAGTTCAACAACTACATGACGCGCGAGCGCGTTGAGCACAACTTCGTGGCGGTCGCGTTCTACTACGTCACGCCCGCGACGCCCGACCAGCATTCGTACTGGCAGACCGGCGGCTCGACCAACGAATGGGGCTATTCCAATCCCGATGTCGACCGCCTGTTCCAGCAGGGCCTGTCGACCTTTGACGCGGACAAGCGCCGTGCGGTCTACGACCGCCTGTACCGGATGATCGCGGAAGAGCAGCCGGTGAACTTCATCTATCACCCGCGGGAGATCCAAGCGCTCAACAAGCGGGTCCGCGGGTGGGCGCGCACCGATTACCGCAACGCGCTTCTGTATCTGAACCGCGTGTGGATCGCGCCGTCGTAGGGACGCCCGCGATCGGCGTCCTCGCCGCGGAATAGGGCAACCGGCGGATGCAGCGCTATCTCGTCTCCCGGGCCGCGCAGTCGCTCGTGCTGTTGGTGCTGGTGAGCATGCTGACCTTTGCGTTGATCCACGCCGCCCCGGGCGGGCCGGGGATCCTGCTGGCCCCCGAGATGTCGGGCGCGCAGATCAAGGCAGCGGCGCACGCGCTCGGCCTCGATCAGCCCCTCGGCGTTCAGTACGGCCGCTGGCTCGGCAACGTGCTGCGCGGCCGGTTGGGAACGTCCTACGGCCAGGGACTTCCGGTCACCCGTCTGATCGCGGACCGCCTGCCCGCAACCCTGGAGCTCGTGGTCACGGGCCTCGCGCTGTCGGTGGGCGCCGGGATCCTCCTGGGGGTCGTCTCCGCGCTCCGCCGCGACTCGCTGGTCGACCATTTGTCGACCGGCCTGGCGTTCTTCGGCATGTCCGTGCCGGTGTTCTGGTTCGGGCTCATGCTGATCGTACTCTTCGCGGTCCACTGGCGCGTCCTGCCGTCGTCCGGCGCGTACACGCTGGGCGCGGCGGCGTCCCCCGGCGACCGCCTCGCGCATCTCATCCTGCCGGCCGCGGTCCTGGCCACGGCCAACCTGGCGCAGATCGTACGCTACACGCGGTCGAGCATGCTCGAAGTGCTCACCGCGGATTTCCTCCGGACCGCCCGCGCGAAGGGCGTCGCAGAGCGCGCCGTCGTCTACCGCCACGGCCTGCGCAACGCGCTGATTCCGATCGTCACGGTCGTCGCGCTCTCCATTCCCCGCCTCGTCGGCGGGGTCGCGATCACGGAGAGCGTGTTCGCCTGGCCGGGCATGGGCCAGTTGGCGGTCGACTCGGCGCTGCAGCGCGACTACCCACTGATCATGGGCATCACGCTGATTGTCTCGATCGTTGTGGTGATCACGAACTTTCTCACGGACTTGAGCTACCTCGTCCTCGATCCGCGCGTCACGATTTCGTAGCCGTGAACGCACGTGCCGGCTCGACCGTAGGCTCAGCCGCCGAAACCCTGGCCTCCGGTCCCCGGGCGGCTCCCGCGCCGGCGGCGCGCGGACGGGACCGTTACCGCCGGCTGCGCCGGAATCCTCTCGCACTCGCGTCGCTCGTGTATCTCGTGCTGATCGTCGGAGCCGCGGCGCTCGCGCCCGCGGTCACGCCGTACGGGCCCGACCGGATCGTGATCGGCGACGTGCTGCTGCCGCCGTCGGCCCGCCACTGGCTTGGGACCGATCAGAACGGCCGGGACGAATGGACGCGCCTCTTGTACGGAGCGCGCATCTCGCTCGCGATCGGGATCGTCGCGATGCTGGTGTCGGTCGCGATCGGCACAGCCGTCGGCGCGGTCGCGGGGGCGTGGGGAGGCGCGGTGGACGCCGCTGCCATGCGGGTCACGGACGCGATGCTCGCCGTGCCGGTGTTCTTTCTGCTGCTCACGGCCCTGGCCGCGCTCGGCGCCACGGTCGTCAACATCGTGCTCGTCATCGGGCTGTCGAGCTGGATGCCGGCGGCGCGGGTCGTGCGCAGCGAGGTACTGCGCACCCGCCACCTCGAGTACGTCATTGCCGCCCGGGGACTCGGCGCGGGACAGTGGCGCATCGTCGCCCGCCACCTGCTGCCGCAGGCGATGCCGTCAATGCTGGTCGCCTCGACCCTTGGGGTCGGACAGGCGATTCTCGTCGAGTCGGCCTTGAGTTACCTCGGCGTCGGCGTGCAGGCACCGACCGCGTCCTGGGGCAACATGTTGAGCCACGCCCAGAACTACATCTTCGCCTCGCCGCTGCTTGCGCTGTGGCCGGGCATCGCGATTCTCTTGACGGTGCTGGCCTTCAACTTCATCGGGGACGCGCTGCGGGATACGCTGAGCCCGTACCAGACGTGAAGGGCCGGGACGCGAATGCGTCCCGGCCCCGGTGCTCGGCGCGCGATCGGGCGGCTACTGCACGATGACCGTGCCGCGCATGCCCTCCGGCACGTGGATCACGCACCAGTACGTGTAGGTCCCGGGCTTGGAGAACTTGACCGAGTACTCCGTCGGCCCCGGCGGGGCAGCCGGGAAGAGAATCCCGGAGTTGTGATATGTGTTCGCGGTCACCGCCGGCCCGCCCGCGGGGGCCCCGACTTTCGGGTTGAGGAAGATCTTCGGCGGACCCTGCGCCTGCTGCTCGAGCAGCAGGAACTGCGGCACCTCGCCGGCACCCTGGAACGTGACCGTGTGAATCTCAAAGCCGTCCTTCATCACCCACCGTACCGTGCTGCCGGCCTTGACTCGCAGCGCCCCGGGCGTAAATCGGAGCAGCGAGATGTGCGCCTGCTGGTCCCCCACCATGGGTGCGGTGTAGACCGTGCCCGACGAGGACGCCGCCGGCGACACCTTCCAGGCTGCGAGCAGCCGCTTGCCGGCCGCCAGCGAGTCGGTCCACTGCGCCGCGCCCGCCTTGTCGACTTGGGCCTGGGTCATCGGCGCTTTCCCGACCGCCTGCACCAGCACGGTGCCCTGCATACCCGGATGCAGCAGGCAGATGTACGTGTACCGGCCGGGCTGGGTGAACGTGAGCGTGAAGGTCTTCCCCGCCGCCTCGATCACGCCGGAGCTCGCCGTGCCCGTGCCGTCGTACGAGGAGCCGCCCTGTGGAAACGCCGCCGCGGGATTGAAGAGCAGGCGGTGGTCCGGCTGGGGCAGAAACAGCGCCGGCGGCTGTGCCCCCGACAAGAACGTCACCGTGTGCTCAAGCACGGTGTTCTTGGTCCAGGTGATCCGATCGCCCACATTGACGGTGATCTTGCGCGGATAGAAGTCCTGGCCCTGGAGCCCGTGATCCGGCGTCTCCGCGCCCACCATGACCTTCCACGTCGTGCCGCCCGATTGCGCGCGCCCCGGCAGCAACGTGAACCCGACGGCGAGCGCGCAGATGAGACCCGCGGTCAAAAGACGGCGGAGCATCCGGTGCATGTCATACCCCCTCGATTGCGGCCGGGCCCGGCCGCTGATCGGTGCGTCGCGGCGGGCAGACCCGCCGCGCCCCCGTCCGATTCGCGCGCGCCAAGTCCGGTCCTGCCGTTGCGGGAGGAGATTCCGAATTTTTCCCCCGGCCGGGTCGATCAGCGCTCGATCCGGAATTCTCCGGGGTCAGCGGAACAGATCACGCGACGGATCGCGCAGGAGGCGCCCGGCCCCGGTATCTTCGGCGCTCCGGGCCAGCGCGAGCCCCCGGATCAGCACGACCGGGATGGCCTCCGCACATTGTCCCTGCACGAGGGTGGCCGCGCCGGCCAGTTCGTCGGCGACGGCCTCGCTCGAGGTTCGCAGCATGTACCCGTAGAGGTCGGGCCGGCCGACCAGGCTCACGACGGGGTCGAGACCGGCGGCGCCGATGCAGACGCCGACCGCGCCTTCGCGATGCGGCCGGCCGTGGCTGTCGTTGATCAGCACGGCGACCGCCGCGTCGAACGCGTCACGAAGCGCGTCCCGAATGGCGCGCGCCGAGGCGTCGGGGTCGCGCGGCAGGAGGCTGACGACGTCGGGGCCCAGCCCGACGTTGCTGTGGTCGACGCCGGCGTTCGCCGAAATGAAGCCGAGCCGGTGCTCGGTGATCAGGACGCCGTGCTGCGCGCGCACCACCCGTACCGATTCGCGCAGCACCACTTCGACGAGCCGGGGATCCTTGTCGATCGTCTGCGCGATCCGGACCGCCTCCGGTCCGGGGTGCACCGCGGTGAGATCGACGACGCTGCCTTCCGCCTTGCTGACGATCTTCTGCGCGACGACGAGCGCGTCGCCGGCCGCCGGCGCGAGTTCGGCGGACCGCAGGGTGCGGACGATCAGCGCCGGCAGATCGGTGCCGGGTCCCACCTCGGGGAACCCGGGCACCGCGATCAGCGTCACCTGGGCCATCAACGGCCCGCGGTCACGCCGGAGACGCGAGCCGCCGCAGCGCCGGCAGCACTTCCTCGCCGACGCGCCTGATGGTCGCGCTCTGGTCGACGGACGTCACCTGGATGGTGACGATGTCGGCGCCGGTCTCGACGAGCGGGCGGTACACCTCCACCAGCTCTTCCGCTGTGCGCGCCCAGGCGTACTTGCCGATGATCTCGCGCCGATCCATGCCGTCGGCCCGCGCGCGCAGCACGGCCGGATCCACCTCCTCGAGGCGGCCTTCGACGCGCAGCCCGCGCCACGCCGCGAGCGCCTGCCAGGCCTCGTCTTCGTCACGGGCGAGGATCGACCATCGCTGCGCGACGAGCGTCGGCTTGGGCCGCCCGGCTTCGCGCGCCGCGTCCAGGCACGGATCGATCACCTGCTCCCGCGCCTCCGCCGGGACCTTCACGCTGACGATCAGCCCGTCGGCCACCCGTCCCGCCAGTTTCGCCGCCAGCGGCGCCCCGGCCGACATCCAGATCGGCACGCGGCGAAGGGGCGGGCTGTACAGCCGCGCCTTGTGCGTCCGGTAGAACTCACCGGCGAAGTCGAGCTTCTCGCCGTCCAAGAGGCGGCGCATGATCGTCACCGCCTCGGCCATGCGGCCGCGCCGCTCCTTCGGCCCCGGAAACTCCCAGCCGAGCGGCCGCTCGTTGATGCCCTCGCCGCTGCCGACGCCGAGGGCGAAGCGGCCGCCGGACAGCCGGTCCGTCGTGGCCGCCGCCTGCGCGACCAGCGCCGGATGATAGCGGAACAGCGGACACGTGACCTGGGTCGCGAGGCGCACGCGCGTCGTCCGCGCGGCGGCCGCGCCGAGCCAGCCCCACACGAACGGCGCCGCGGACGCGTCGTCCACCCAGGGATGAAAGTGGTCGGAGACCGCCAGCGCGTCGAACCCCGCCGCCTCGGCCTGCGCCGCGTGATCGAGCAGCGTCTCGGGCTGGAACTGCTCGGTGCCGCAGAAGTACGCGAACTCTGGCATCACATCCCCCTGGCGCCGCATCACCCGGCGGCGTTATGCCGGGACGGCCGTGGCGACCGTGTAGCCGTCGAGCCGGAGATACCGGCGCGCCACCTCGCCCATCTGTTCCGGCGTGACGCCGGTGACGAGCGCCGGAAACCGCAGCAGATAGTCGAGCCCCAGATCGAACAGCTCCAACTCCAACAGCGCCTGCGCGAGCCCGCCGTCGGTCTCGAGGCGCAGCGCGAGCGACCCGGTGACATAATCGCGCGCGTCGCGCAGTTCGTCGCCGCGCGCGGGTTCGCGGTGAAACCCCTCGATCTCGCGCAGAATGCCGTCGATCGCGCGCGCGACGTTGGCGGGATTGACGCCGGCGCGCACGGCCCACGGGCCGCCGAAGAAGCCGGCCTGCGCCTGGCTGTAGACGTAGTAGGCGAGGCCTTCCTCGTCCCGCACGCGGGCGCCGAGCCGGCCCATCAGGCCGAGGCGGCCGAGGATGAGATCCGCCATCATGCCGGCATAGTAGTCCGGACTCGTCCGCGCGAATCCCGGGACGCCGAGCACGATGTCGGCCTGCGTCTTCCCCGGAATCTCGACCCGGCGCCGCTGCACCGACGGGGCCGGACCCGCGGCCGGAACCGGCGGCGGCGCGGACGCGGGCGCAACCGTCCAGCCCTCGAACGCCCGCGCGAGGCGATCGAGCACCCACTCCGCCGCGACGTCGCCGACCACGGTCACGACCAGGCCGTCCGGCCGGTACCGCTGCCGGTGAAACGCCGCCAGATCGTCGCGCGTCACCGCGGCGACGGTCTCCTCCTCGCCCTCGGCGGGACGGCGGTGCGGATGCCCCTCCGGAAACGCGGCCGCCCGAAATGCCTTGTCCGCCGCGGCGCGCGTATCGAGCCTGGACTCGCGGATCGCCGTGATGATCTTCGCCCGCTGCTTCTCGACCTCGTCGGGCGGGAACGTCGGCCGCAGCAGCACCTCGGTCAGGAGATCCAGCACGCGCTCCGCGTCCTCGGCGAGACAGCGCGCCGAGAAGCCGGCGCCCTCGGTGTCGCCGGACACGCCGACGCTGGCGCCTATGGAATCCAATTCGAGGGCAAGTTCCTGGGACGTGTGCCGGGCGGTGCCTCGGGTGAGCATCGACGCCGCCAGCACCGCCAGGCCGTCCCGTCCCGCCGGGTCCGCCCGGACGCCGGCCGGCAGATATCCCCGCACCGTGAGGGCGGGATGTGCGTGGCTCTCCCGCACCAGCACGACGGCGCCGTTCGGAAGCTGCCGCCGCGTCACCGTATCCGGCGTAATGGGAACGGCGCGAACGCCCGCTTCGGCCATCAATCGTCACCGTGAACGGCGGCGGGTTCGGCGGACACGGGTTCGGCCGACTCCATCGGCAGGTACCAGCCGACCGTACGGTTGCGGTCGTCGAACACCCGCGCGGCCGCCTCCTGCACCGCTCCGGGCGTCACCGCGGCGAGGCGCTGCTCGAATTCCTCGAGAAACCATCCGCCCGCGACGACTTCGGTGCTGCCGAGCAGCACCGCCTGCTGGGTGACGCCGTCCCCGGCGTACACCCACTGCGCGCGGGCCTGCTTGCGAACCTTCTCCAACTCCGCGGCCTCGATCGGTTCGTCGGCGAGACGGGCGAGCTCGGCCAGCAGCGCCGACTCGGCTCGTTCCGGACGAACGTCCGGACGGAGGGTCAGCCCGATCTCGAACAGCCCGGGATCGAGCGCCGGCCTGTACGCGCTGCCCGCTTCGACGGTAAGCTGGGTCTCGACCAGCGCGCGGTACAGCCGGCTGCTGCGCGCGCCGAGGCCGTCGCCGCCGAACACCCCCGGTCCCTTGAATCCCGACAAGACACCGTCGGCGATGACCAGCGGAAAGAAATCCGGATGCGCGACCGGGGGCGCGTGGAAGACCATCT
This sequence comes from bacterium, assembly GCA_035934535.1. Lineage (GTDB taxonomy): Bacteria > Sysuimicrobiota > Sysuimicrobiia > Sysuimicrobiales > Segetimicrobiaceae > DASSJF01. Next base: position 25,105 of record DASYXS010000063.1, on the reverse strand, counting down.
GCGCGACCGGCACCGCGCCCCCCGGGCGGCGGAGGGTGACACGCCGCTCGCCCTCCTGAGGCGGCTCCTCGCCGCGGATCGGCGGCACCGGCGGGCCGGACGGAATCGGTTCGAACGCCGCGCGGATCTGGTCCAGCAGCGAGCGGGCGTCGAAATCGCCGACCGCGACCACGATCGCATTGCGCGGTGTGTAATAGGCGCGGTAGTGGCGCACCAGATCCTCGCGGGTGATCGCGCGCAGATCGCTCTTGTAGCCGATCACGGCGTGGCGGTACGGGTGGACGCGGTACGCGGCGCCCTCCACTTCCTCGTAGAGCGCGAAGTCCGGGCTGTTTTCGGCGCCCTCGCGCTCCGAAATGATGACGGTGCGCTCGCTCTCGACCTCGTCGGGCTCGAACAGCGTGTTGACCATGCGGTCCGATTCGATGCGGATGCCGAGGCCGATGTGCTCGGCCGGCAGGGTCTCGAAATACGCGGTGAAGTCCTTCCAGGTAAACCCGTTCCACGTGCCGCCGTGGCGGTTGATGAGCCGCGACAGCTCGCCTTTGCCGAGGGTCGGCGTGCCTTTGAACAGCATGTGCTCGACCCAGTGCGAGATGCCGGTGATCCCCTGCACCTCGTTGCGGCTGCCGACACGGTACCACGCCCAGAAGGTGGCCACCGGCGCCGTGTGGACCTCGCGCAGCAACACGAGCAGCCCGTTCGACAGCGTGGCGCGAACCGTCGGCGTCATGCTCGGATTCTTCCCCGGCTCCGTCCGGTCCCGGCCGCCCGCATCAGCCGGCCTTTTTGACCGCGGCCTCCACTTCCTCGTAGGGCGGCTCCTGTCCCGGCTTGTCGCTCAGCCACGTGTACACGACCTTCCCGTTCTTGTCCATCACGAACACCGACCGCCTCGCGATGCCGTCGAGCAGGCCGATAAACGCGGGGTCGTACACGCCGAAGGCCTTCATCGCCTGATGATTGAAATCGCTCAGCAGCGGAAACGTCAGGTTGTTGGCCTTCGCGAACTCGTTGAGCACGTACGGCGTGTCGGCGCTGATCCCGTAGACCTGCGCGCTCAGCGAGGAGAAACGGCTCAGGTCGTCGCGGAAGCGGCACATCTCCTTGGTGCACGTGCCGGTAAACGCCGCCGGAAAGAACGCGAAGACCGTCGTCTTGCCGCGCAGTTCGCTTACCTTGACCGCCTTGCGTTCGCCGTTCACGAGAACGGCGTCTGGCGCCTGCTGCCCGACTTCGAGTGCCATGCCCGCCTCCTGTGGCAAACGTCTTCAATTCAGGGGTGCCGGCCACGAGCCGGCCGGCGGTGACTTATCGAGCCCGTGCGTGAACCATGGTACCAATTGTCGCGAACGGCCGCGTCCGGGAGGCAATTCCCGCCGCTGCCCGGCCGGGCCGCCGTCACTTTACCGCCCGGCGGCCGCGAACCGTTCAAGCAGCCGCGCCATCAGCGCGATCGTCTCCCGGAAATCGCTTTCGCGCACGTTCTCGTCCGGCGCGTGGGCCCGGCTGCCCCAGTAGCCGCCGCCCGTGCTGACCAGCGGGATGTCGAGCACCGGCCCCAGATCGTGCATCGGCCCCGTCCCGGCCGAGGTCGGGTAGAGCAGCGTCGCGCGGCCTGTCGCCTCCTTCACCACGTCGCGCACCAGCCCGACAAACGGGTCGCTCAAGTTGGTCCGCCACGGGTACTCGCCGCCCAGGACCGCGACCTCGATGTCGCGGAACCCCTGCGCGTCGAGGTGGCGCCGCACGCTGCGCGCGACCTCGTGCGGATCCTGATCGGGCACCAGCCGGAAATCTATCTTCGCGTGCGCGGCGCACGGCAGGACCGTCTTCGAACCCTCGAGCATGTAGCCGCCCCAGATGCCGCAGACGGTGCACGTCGGCGTGAAAAGCAGCTGCCGTACGGCGGCGGCGTCCCGGACGCCGCCGATCAACTCCCGAACGTGCGCGCTCTCGCGGACGTCGTCGACGACGTCGGGCGGAATCTCGGCGACGGCGGCGTCTTCCTCCGCGGTCGGCCGCCGGACGCGATCGTAGTGCCCCGGGATCAGCACCCGGCCGGCGTGGTCCTTGAAGGTGGCCAGCGCCCACGCGAGCCGCGTCACCGCGCCCTCGATGACCGCCCCGTAGGACGAGTGCAGGTCGACCGACGCGGTGCGCGCCTCGAGCTGCAGGTAGCAGATGCCTTTCATGCCGCAGACGATGTGCATCCGCTCCTTGGCATCCCGCTCGCCGTACTCCCAGATGCACGCGTCGGCGCGCAGGAGATCCGTGTGCGCGCGCGTGATCGCGCCGAAATGCACGCTCGACACTTCCTCCTCGCCTTCGACGACGAACTTCACCCGGCAGGGCAGGCCGCCGCGGGCCGCCTTGAGCAGCCGGAGCGCGGCGATACGCGTCACGAGATCGCCCTTGTTGTCCGCCACACCGCGGCCCAGGATCAGCCCGTCGCGCCGCGTCACGTCGAACGGGGCGACGGTCCATTCGTCGAGCGGCTCCGCGGGCTGTACGTCGTAGTGGTTGTAGAAGAGCAGCGTGCGCGGCGATCGTCCCTCGAACTCGGCGACGACGACGGGATTGGCGCCGCCGTCGGCGAGCGGCGTCACCCGGCCGCCCTCGGCCTCGAGCAGGGCGCGCACCGCCTGGGCCGCCTCCGGAATCCCCTGCCGCTGGGCGGCCACCGACGGGATCCGGACCAACCGGCAGAGGTCTTCGATCGCCTGCGGGAATACCCGGTCGACGTGCACGGTCATCGCGTCCACGGCGCGCTCCTTTCCCTGTGGGGCCGTTACTCTTTTGCGCGCGCGGGCCGGTTCCCTGGCCCCGCCGCAGGAGGTGTCCACGCGGAGCGGAAATTTCGGGCTCATGGAAACCCACAGCCTGATCGGCTCGCTGTCCAACGCGTTCGGCGTATCCGGCTTCGAGGACGATGTCCGGCGGATGATCGAGGCGCTCGTGGCCCCGTGGGCCGACGACGTGCGCACCGATGTCCTCGGCAACCTCCTCGTCACCCGCCGCGGCGGCGGCAACGGGCGGGCACAGGCCGGCCGGACCGTGATGCTGGACGCGCACATGGACGAGATCGGATTCATCATCACCTACGTCGAGCCGGAAGGCTTCCTGCGATTCACGACCGTCGGCGGCTGGGACGCGCGCCTCTTGCTCGCGCACGCCGTGACGATCCGCACGCGCGATGGAACGCTCGTGCGCGGCGTCGTGGGCAGCCTTCCCCCGCATATTCTCACCCCGGAGGAGCGCGAACGGCCGGTGCCGCTCGACGCCTTGTACGTGGACATCGGGGTCCAGTCGGCGCAGGAAGTGGCGCAGCGCGGGGTGCGCGTCGGCGATCCGGCGACGATCGCCTATCCCTGCGAGCACCTGGCCGACGGACTGATCATGGGGAAGGCGCTCGACGACCGGGCCGGGTGCGCCGTGCTGATCAAGACGCTCGAAGCGCTGGCGGGGGCGCCCCTCGACGGGACGCTGGTGTGCGCCTTCACCATCGGCGAGGAGACCGGCCTCCGCGGCGCACGCACCGCGGCGCATCAGATCGCGCCCGACGTGGCCCTCGCGATCGAAGGCACGGTGGCCGCGGACCTGCCGGGGGTGCCCGGCCCGAAACAGGTCACGCGGCTCGGTGGCGGCGCGGCCATCACGATCGCGGACCGCTCAATAATCGTGCGCCCGCAGCTCGTGCATGCGCTCGAGCGGGTGGCCGAGGCGAACGACATTCCGTACCAGCACAAACGGCCCGCCTACGGCGGCACGGACGCCGGCGCCATCCACACGAGCGGCGCCGGCGTGCTGGCCGGCTCGGTCTCCGTGCCGTGCCGGTACATCCACTCGCCGCTCAGCCTGCTGCGGCTCAGCGACTTCGACGCGACCGTGCGTCTCGTGACCGCATTCGTCCGGGAGGTGCCGCGGCTGTTCGAGTAGCGGGCGCCTAACCGGCGATCGCGTGCATGACGACGAAGGCGCACCAGAGCGCGGCCGCGAGCAGCGCGAGCGCGCTCATGACGGCGAAGGGGCGGACGATCACCGGACGGCATGCGGCCGCGAGGCCGAGCACGGCCGACCGCCACGCCGCGTCGCGGCGCCACCGCAGGCACTGATCCACGACGGCCAGGATGAGGCTCAGCGCCGGGGCCAGCACCAGCACACCCAGTTTGGCTTCGCGCGGCATCCGCGCAAACACGTGGAAGTAGGCGTCGGCGGCGGCCGCCGGCATGTGCTGAACCGGCTGCAGGAGGCGCAGCGCCGCGGCCGCGAAGAAGACCGCCGCCGGGAGCACGAGGATCAGAGAAAGCGGGGCCACCGCCGGGTGGACCGCCGTACCACGCTGCGGCTCCACGGTCCCCGACCTACGCGGGCCGCTCGGGACGCGGCGGAACGCCCGGCAGATCGTTTTGACCGGCTTGCTCGAGGAGCCGGGCCATCTCGCTGTACGCCTGCCGCTCCTCCTCGAGCACGAGGTTGGTGACCTGGAGCCAGCACCGGTGCATCTCGGAGGTCTCGCTCACCAGGGCGGCGAGGACGGCCGCGACGGAGGCGCGGTCCTCGCCATCGATCGCGGACGCCGCTTGCTCCCGCAATTCGCGCCGCCGGCCCATGAACTGGGTGACCTGAATCCCAAACTCCTTCAGCACCTGGCGCGCCTGCAGCTCTTCCATCGGCACCCCTCCACCATCCGTCAAGCGCCCCGCGCGCACCGTCGTTCCGCCCAGAATTCCTCTCTCCGCGCGGGAAACCCTGGGGGATCGGCCCTCGATGCTATACTCGTGCCGTGATCGGGGCGGTTCTCGCCGGCGGCGAAAGCCGGCGCATGGGGCGCGACAAGGCGTTCCTCCCCTTTGGCGGGACGACGCTGGTCGAACGGGTGGCGGCGCGGCTGCGCGAGGCCTGCGCGGACGTGTTCGTCGTCACGAACGTTCCCGAGCCGTACGCGGCCCTCGGCCTGCGGGCCGTGCCGGACGCGCTGCCGGAGCGGCGATCCCTCGTCGGCATCTACACGGCGGTCCGGCATGCGGGCGGCCCGGTCTTCGTCTGCGGCTGCGACATGCCGTTTCTCTGCCCCGCGCTGCTCCGGCACATGGGCGATCTTGCGCGGTCGGCGGACGTCGTGATCCCGCGCGTCCGGGACTACGAGCCGCTGCACGCGGTCTACGCGCCGGCCTGCCTGGAGCCCATCACGCGGGTGCTCGCGGCGGGCGGACGCAACGCGGATCTCCTGCGCGAGGTGAACACCCGCGTCGTGGAGGCGGCCGAACTGCGGCGGTTCGATCCCGACCTGCAGTCGATCGTGAACGTGAATACTCCGGATGAATACGGAGCGGCCCTTGCGCGACTGACGTCGGGGTCGGAGATTGAGCGCGGGCGGCCGGGCACCGCCCGCAGATAGCAGGCGCACGTCCGAAACCGCGGCGGAAGGAGTTGGCGATGGCGGATCACGATCCGACGGCGCGCCCGGGCGACGGCGCGTGCCGCGTAGTCCGGTCGGACGACGCGTACCAGGGCAGGCAGGGCCTGACGTACATGCGCGGGCTCACCGGCGAGTCGGCGGGCTCGCGCTCCATTTGCATGACGGTGCTGGTTCTGCCGCCCGGCGCCCGGGCGAAGACGCATCTCCACCGCGGGATCGAGACCGCGGCCTACGTCATCGACGGCCGCGCGGAGATGTTCTTCGGACCCCGGCTCGAGCACCACGTCGACGCCGCGGCGGGTGATTACGTTTACATCCCGGCGGACGTCGCGCATCTGGTGATGAACCGATCCGGCGCGCCCGCGACGGCGCTCGTCGCGCACACCGCCGCAAGCGATCAAGAAGGCATTGTTCTCCTTCCGGAGCTGGACCCGCTGATTCCCTAGCCGCCGCGCCTCCGCCGATCCCGCGGCGGGCGCGGACGCGCCCGCGCTACGGTGTTCCGGTGATGCGCCGCAGTTCGGTCAGCGCGTGGCCGAGCGCGTCGATCTCTTTGCCGTAGGCGGCGAAATCGCCGGCCCGCAGCGCGGCCTGCGCGCGCGCGTAGTGCGCGTTGGCCTCGGCGACGAGCGCGGCCACCTGCGCCGATTCGGCGGCGCCGCCCGCGTGGGTTCCGGGTGGCGACGGCGCGCCGGACGGCGGCGTGACGGGGGGCGCGGCGGGACCGGGCGGCGCCGTCGCGGCCGGTAGGGTTCCGAAGATCCGGGCGACCGCGCCGTCGAGCGTCGGCTCCATCGCGATCTGTGAGCCGTAGGCGACGATGACGCGCTTGAGTTCCGGCAGAGGGCTGCCCTGCGCCTGCAGGTACAGCGGCTCGATATACAGGAGCGAGTCGGCGATCGGCACGACGAGCAGGTTGCCCCGGATCACCTGCGAGCCCAACTGGTTCCACAACGTCAGCTGGCTGCTGATGACGGGGTCCTGGTTGATTCGCGCCTCGATCTGCATCGGCCCGAACACCGTCGTGTCCTTCGGAAACCGGTAGACCAGCAGGCGGCCGTAATTCGGCGCGTCGCTGCGCGCCGCCATCCACGCCACCATGTTGTCCTTGCCGGACGGCGTGAACGGAAGGATCAGGGCGAACTCTTCGCCGCGCGCGGGGTCCAGCTTCAAGTTGACGTAGTACGGCTCGACCGGCTGCGGTGACCCGCCGAACAGCTCCGTCGGGATGCCCCACAGATCCTCGCGGTTGTAGAAGACGCGCGGGTCCTTCATGTGAAAGGTCGCGTAGACGTCGGCCTGGATCGTGAACAGATCGACCGGGTAGCGCACGTGCGCGACGAGCGCCGGGGGCATCTCGGCGAAGGGCCGCAGCAGGCCCGGATAGATCCGGTCGTAGGTCCGCAGCAGCGGATCCGCCGGGTCGATCGCGTAGAGCCGGACCGTGCCGTCGTAGGCGTCCACGACCGCCTTCACCGAGTTGCGGATGTAGTTGAGCCCTCCGGTCGGGCGGGCGTACGGGTACATCGCGGTCGTCGTGTAGCCGTCGAGGATCCAGAACAGCCGGCCGCCGGCCAGCACGAGGTACGGATCGCGGTCGAGTTTCAGAAACGGCGCGACCCGCGCCACGCGGTCCCGGACGTCGCGGTGGAACAGCACGCGGCTCGCGGGCGTGATGTCGTTGCTGAGCAAGAGCGACATCGCGCCGAATCGCGACGCGAGGGCGAACCGGGCGAGCGGCGCCGTCAGCGGCACCCCGCCGCGGCCGCCGTACGTCGTGTATACGTTCTGGTCGCCCTGCGCGTAGTCCAGTTCCTTGTTCCGGGTGTTGACGACCACGTAGGGGGTCGTGACCAGGCTGTAGTAGAGCTGCGGCCGGGTCACGGCCAGCCCGACGGTGCTCTGCGGCGGGATGTCTTTAATGTAGAATTCCGGCAGCCCCTCGGCCGAAATCCGGTTCACCGGCGTCATCACCAGCCCGAAGCCGTGGGTGAACACGAGGTGCTCGTTTACCCAGGTGCGGGCCTCGTCGGGCAGGCGGTTCACGTCGAGCTCGCGCGCCGACAGCATCACCTGCTGCTCCCGGCCGCCGACGCGGTAGCGGTCGATGCCGACGTCCGTGAACGTGTAGTAGAGCCGGAGGCTCTGCAGCTGCGCGTAGGTGCGCAGCAGCGGTCGGTAGTCCCACAGGCGCACGCTGTCCAGCACGGTCCGGTTGCTCCCAACCGCGGCCGGGCTCAGGCTCAGCGCCGCGGGAAACGACTGCTCCTCGACGGCATCGAGACCGTAGGCATGCAGCGTGGACGCGACGCTGTTGCGGATGTACGGCTGCTCCCGGTCCAGCTCGTTGGGCGCGACCTCCACCTGCTGGACGAACGCCGGATAGAACACGGTGCCGCCGATCCAGATCACCAGCAGCACAACGAGCGCGCCGATCGCGGGGCGGATCGTACGGGCCCGCGTCGATGCGAGCAGCAGCACGCCCGTCACCGCGGACAGCACCGCGAGCGCGTTCAGCACGGGCAGTGTCGCGTGCAGGTCGGTGTAGCCCGCCCCGTAGACCGCCCCGTGCGGCGAGTACAGAATGCCGTAGCGGTCCATCCAGAAGCCGGCCCCGCGCAGCAGCACGAGCAGTCCCGCGAGCACGCTGAGATGCACGCGGACGCCGCGCGGCACGGCCCACACCCCGCGGATCGCGAGCGGCACGAGGTCGAGATAGTACGCGACGGTCGACCCGACGAGTGCGACGAAAAGCCAGGCGAACAGCCAGCCGTAGACGGCCTGATACGCCGGCAGTGTGAACACGTAGAACGCCACGTCGCGCCCGAAAACGGGATCGCGGACGCCGAACGGCTGCCCCTTCAGGAACGCCTGGAACACCGGCCACGAGTCCGCGGCGCCCAGCCCGGCCGCCACCGCCACCGCGGCGGCCAGGAGGACGGCCAGCCGTCCCGGGGAAAGCCCGGCGACGATCCGCCGGTAGGTCCGGGTCCCCCCGATGGGCCGCAGCTCGACAACACGCGCGATCGGCCGGAGGCGGAGCAGCGGCCGCGCGTTCAGATACAGGATCAGGAAGACGGAGATCGCGGCGGCGACCGCCACCACGATGCTCGACACGAAGGGCACCCAGAACACCGTGCGGTAGCCCACTTCGCCGAACCACAGCCATTCCGTGTACCAGCGCGCGACGCTGGGGTAGACGAGGACGACGGCGACGAGCGCGGCCAGCAGCCACTGCCGCGGCCTCACGGCGCGCCCCCTGCCCCCGGCCGCGGCTTCGATTTCGTGGTTGCCGGCCGCCGGTCGGCCGGCACGTGGTACAATACGCGACGGAGGGTGCCATGGTCACACGCGATCAGGTTATCGAAGTGCTGAAGACCTGCTTCGACCCGGAGATCCCCGTGAACATCTGGGACCTTGGACTGATCTACGACATCACGATCGCCGACGACGTCGTGAACGTCAAGATGACGCTGACCGCGGTCGGATGCTCGCTCGGCCCGCAGATCATCGCCGAGATCGAGTCCAAGCTGCTCGGGATCGACGGCGTCGAGAACGCCACCGTGGAGATGGTGTGGAGTCCGCCGTGGACGCCGGAGCGCCTCAGCGACGACGGCCGCCTGTCGCTCCAGGCGATGGGGTTTTCCGTCTAGCGGCCGCACGGCCCGCGGCATGCGCCCGGACTCGGAACGCGCGCAGATCGTCGTCGCCGACGACGATCTGTTGTTTTCGTCGGCCCTGTCCGCGTCCGTCGCGCGCCTGGGGTACAGGCCGGTCGTCGTCCGGTCGGAGGCGGCGCTCCAAGCGTCGCTGCGGCAGGGCCCGCGCGCGGTGATCGTGAACCTCGCCGCCCGCGGCTTCGACGCCGCGGAGGCTATCCGCCGCATCAAGCGCGACGCGACGACGCGGGAGATCCCCCTGCTCGGGTTCTGCGGGCACCGCGACATCGAGCGGGTGCATACCGCCAGGGCCGCCGGCTGCGACGCCGTGACGACCAACGGCATCGTCACCGCCGATCTCCCGCGACTCCTCGAAGCCCTTTTCGACTCCACCCGTCCACCGGCCGGCACGGCGTAGCCTTCGGGCCGCGGAGAGACGCCTCCTGTATGTCGCCGCCGTGCGGGCCGGCCTGCAACGGTGAGGCAAAAGCGGTATGCTAGCGCCATCCGGACACTCGTTGCGACGAGGAGGACGACCGATGGACGCACCAGACCGTGCGCAGCAAGACGCACCGCGCGAGGAGATCGCGACGCTCGCCGGGGGATGTTTCTGGTGCCTCGAGGCCGTCTACGCGGATCTCGAGGGCGTGCTGCGCGTCGAGTCCGGCTACGCGGGCGGGACGGTGCCGAGCCCGTCCTACCAGCAGGTCTGCACCGGGACCACCGGACACGCCGAGGTCGTGCAGGTCACGTTCGATCCGCGGGCGCTGTCGTACCGCGACCTGCTCGAGGTCTTCTTCAACATCCACGATCCGACGACGCTCAACCGCCAGGGCCACGACATCGGCACGCAGTACCGGTCGGCGATCTACTATCACTCCCCGCAGCAGAAGGCGATCGCGGAGCAGACCATCCGCGAATTGGGCGAGGCGCGGCGCTGGGCCAACCCGATCGTCACCGAGGTGGCGCCCCTCACCGCGTTCTACAAGGCCGAACCGTACCACCAGGAGTACTTCGCGCACAACCCGTTTCAGCCGTACTGTCAGGCGGTGGTCGGGCCGAAAGTCGCGAAGTTCCGCAAGCAGTACCGCGAGCGGCTCAAGAACACCGCGGCCATCTAGGACCGCGTCTATCCCACCGGCGGCCGGCGGTCCGTCCACGGGACGGCGGCCTCGTACGCCGCCGCGGCGGTCAGTACCCTCGCGTCCTGCCGCCAGCCCGCCACGATCTGGAGCCCCACCGGCAGGCCCTCGTCCGTGACGCCGCAGGGCACGGTAATCGCCGGGTACCCGCTGAAGTTGAACGCGAAGGTCGGCAGCAGCATGTCGATGTGCTGGCTGATCGGCCGTCCGGCGATCTCGGACGGCATCGGGGCGTCGAGCGGCGTCGCCGCGACGGCGGTCGCCGGCAGCAGCAGCAGGTCATACCGCTCGAAGAAGCGCCTGAGACGCTGATGGTACGCCGTCCGCTCGACCTCGGCCCGGCCGATGTCGGCCGGGGTAAGGCTGCGCCCCAGGTCGAGGCGACGCACCAGGATCGGATCCATCTGATCACGCCACTGGTCGAGATACTTGCCGACGGTCGCGATCCGGACCGCGGCGTTCAGCGCAAGGAACGGCTCGGTGATGCTCCCCACCTCGGGAGAGGCCGGCTCGACGCGTGCGCCGAGCCCGGCAAGCCGCGTCGCCGCGGCCTCGCACACCGCGCTCACGCCCCGGTCGACCGCCGCGGCGCCGCCGAGGTCGGGGGTCCAGGCGGCCCGGAGTCCACGGACCTGCGCGTCCTCGACCAGCCGGCTCCAGTCTTCGCCGGTGTGCGGAAGCGCGAGGGGATCGCGGGGATCCGGTCCCGCCATCACCGAGAACATCAGCGCCGCGTCGGCGACGGTGCGCGTGATCGGCCCGTTCGTGGACATCGCGTTCCAGCCGGCCGCGTTCGGATAGCGGGCGATCCGTCCCTGGGACGGCTTGAACCCGACGACCCCGCACCAGGCCGCCGGATGCCGGATCGACCCCGCGAGGTCGCTGCCCTCGGCCAGCGGGCCGAGGCCGGCGGCCACCGCGGCGGCCGCGCCGCCGCTCGAGCCGCCGGCCGACCGGTCGAGGGCCCACGGGTTGCGCGTCGTCCCGAAGATCTTGTTGTCGGTAAACGGCTTGCACCCGAACTCCGGTGTGTTGGTCTTGCCGACGAGAATGGCGCCGGCGGCGCGGAGCCGTTCGACGAGGACGGCGTCCTCGTCCGGCACCCAGTGCTCGAAGATCTTGGAACCCATGGTGGTCCGAACGCCGCGCGCCGGGGTGAGATCCTTGAGAGAGTACGGCACGCCGTGCAGCGGTCCCAGGGTCCCGCCGCGTAAGACGGCCTGCTCGGCCTCGCGCGCGGCCTCGCGTGCCGCCTCGGCCGTCACCGTGCAGTACGCGGTGACCGTGGGGTTGACCCGGCTGATCCGCTCCAGCACCGCGTCGACCGCGTCAACGGGCGACACCGCCTTGCGGCGAATCAGTCCGGCAAGATCACGCCCTGACGTCCAGCAGAGCTCCGCGCTCATCGGGAGGCCTTCTCGGGCGCACCGCCGTCCGCTCGGGCCGGCACGGCCGCGGGCCCGCTTGGGGGGAACGGCCGGGACGGCGTCCCGTACGTATAGAACGTCTCCGGCAACCGGCCCCCGAACCAAATGCTGCTCTTCTCGAGATCGGCTTCGTTCGCAACGTCCCACACGACGGTCTTCCACTGCGGGTCGAAGATAAGGTACCCGACGTCGCCGAACAACTCGATCCGCGTCCCGCCGGGTTCGCGCGCGTACATGAACAGCCCCTGCGTCGTACCGTGCTTGCCCGGTCCCGCCTCGATCGGCACCTGGTACTCCGCGCACAGGTCGGCCAGATCGATCAGGTGCTGCGGGTACGCGTACCAGTAGGCGACGTGGTGGAAACGGGCGGCGCTCCCGGCACCGTCGCGCATCACCGCGATCTCGTGGGTCAACGCGCTCACGCTGAGCCACGCGCCGATCTCGACCCCCCGCTCCCCGATCTTCTGCTCGCGCAGCCGGAACCCGAGCACGTCCATGAAAAAGCGCCTCACCTCCGGCACACTGCGGGCCATCACGTTGACGTGGTCGAGCCGGCGGGCCGGCACCCCGCGCAGCGGCCGCTTCTGCGGCCGGTTCCGCAGCTGGCTGCGCTGCCCGGGGGGCGCCTGGTAGTACTCGACGTCCCAGAGCGCTTCCATCGGATGGCCGTCGGGGGTGACAAACCGGAACGCCCGTCCGTGGCCGCGGTCGCCGTCGCTCCATCCCCGGCCGAGCCCGGCCGCGTCGACGCGCCGCGCGAGCGTCTCGAGCGCCTCCGCCGACGGCGTCCGCCAGGCGATGTGGCCGAGGGCGGGGCCCGCGGCCTCGGTCAGCTTGAGCGTGTGGTGGTAGAAGTCTTCGTACGCCCGCAGATAGATGGAGTTCCCGTCGCGGGCGCTCTCCTCGAATCCGAGCAGGTCGTGAAAGAACCACCGGCTCTCGTCCAGGCGCGGGGTCAACAGTTCCACGTGCGCGAGTTGGGCGATGAGCGGCGCGCCTTCGTCCATCGGCGTCCTCCGGGCCCGCGTGGGTCTCATCGGGGCCGAGGCCGTGTCTTCGGTGCGCGGCGCGCCGCCACCCCCGTCGGCAGGAGAGGCCCGTCATCGCGCCAAAGACGGGCCCGCATCATGGCCGGCGCGACGAGGCCCTACCGGGCCGATCACGTAGGCAGTCTGCTCCGCCCGCCGGAGCTCCTCGAGGCGCGGGGGGCCGGGGCGCCCGCCGGCCGCCTTCGCGAGATCGAGGACCGCCACATCCTCCGCGTCCTCGCCCGCGAGCGCGACCTCGGGCTCGACGTCTTCACCGACGGCGAGCTGCGCCGCCGCAACTTTATGAGCGATCTCCTCGACGCGGTCGAGGGCTTCGACACCGGCGATGCCGTCGCGCGGTCATGGAGTGGGACCGCGGGCGCCGCGACCGCGCCGGCTCCAGTCAGCAGCGTGACGGGCATCGCGACGGCGCGCCTCACCCAGCGCCGGGCGCTGACGGCGCACGAGCTGCCGTTTCTCAAAGCGAACAGCCCCGGCGCGTTCAAAGTCACGCTGCCGAGCGCCAACCAGTTCCCGGCGATCGCGTTCAAGCGGGGCGTCACCGACCGCGTCTACCCGACCCACTCGGCGCTCTTGTGGGACATCGTCCCGATCATCAACGCCGAGATTCGCCGGCTTGCGGCCGGCGGCGTGCCGTACGTGCAGATCGACGCGCCGCGGCGGTGCGGGATGTGATCGACCGTCCCCGAGCGATTCGCACCACGGAGGTGACGTCGACGTCATGACGGACGATCGTACGTGGCTGCGGCACTGCCTCGCGACGCTGGCCTACCGGGCCGCCAAGACGGTGCGGGACGCCCCGCCCGGGTTCGGCGGCCTGCGGCTGGAAGAGCCGACGGCGATGACCCCGGGCCGCATTCTCGCGCACATGGGCGACCTGATGGCATGGGCGCTGTCGATGTCGCAGGGCCGCCAGACGTGGCGCAACTCCGCGCCGGGTGAGTGGGACGCGGAGGTGGAGCGCTTCTTCGCCGCGCTCGGGGCGTTCGACGCGTACCTGGCGTCGAGCGCGCCGCTTCACGCCGAGCCGGAACGGTTGTTCCAGGGGCCGATCGCCGACGCGCTCACCCACGTCGGCCAGCTGGCCACCCGCCGCCGCCTGGCCGGGTCGCCGGTGCGCGGTGAAAACTACTACGTCGCCGAGATCGTCACCGGCCGCGCCGGCCTCGAGCAGGCGCCGCCCGTCCGCGAAGCCGCCGTCGTCCCGGCTTCACGTTCATCAATGCCGGCCGACAGCCGGCCGGTGGAGAGACCGTCCGGCTCCGGCGGGCCGCGCGGGTAGGCGACCACGACGTTTCGCCAACGTACGACCGATCTGTGATTTTCTGCTCCTTATGAAGATTGTGAAGCGAACATGGCGCACGCTCGTCGCGTGTGCCGTATTCGGTGAAGCAGTTTCGATGGAGCAATGACGGAAGTCTCGGAGCTCGACGTGCAATCGGCACTCAGCAGACGCAAGCGCCGGCCACGATCGGAAAGTTCCGGGAGAACGATGAAAACGAAATTGCGGGACCGCTAGATGACGTTGAGCTCGACGAGACGCCTGCCCTGCACGAGGCGCTCGAACGCAAGCGGAGTGAGATCGAGGGTGCGGTAGCCGCCGTCGACGATCCACTCGGCGATGCCGCGTCCGACGGCCGGCGACTGCTGCAGGCCGTGGCCGCTGAAGCCGTTCGCGAACAGCACGTTCTCGAGCGAGGGGTGCGGCCCGACGATGCCGTTGTGGTCGACCGTGTTGAGCTCGTAATACCCGGCCCAGCTCTTGAGGACTTTGACCGCCTCGAACGCGGGGACGCGGGCGGCGATCACGGGCCAGATCCGGTCCGAGAAAAACCGCTCGTCGACCTCGTCGAGCGGCGCGTCGTCCGGATCCGGCTCACCCGTGCGCGGCGGGACCCCCGTGAGAAAATTCGGGCCGTCCGGCCGAAACCACACGCCCGAGGGATCGATGACCAGCGGGCACCGCGGCAGCGCCGTCCGGCAGGCAAAGAGAAAGACGAAGCGCCGGCGCGCCCGCACCGGCAGGTCGATGTCGAGCATCGCGGCGACCTTGGCCCCCCACGGTCCCGCCGCGTTCACGGCCACGTCGCACGGGACCGTCGAACCGTCCGCGAGGGTCACGGCGGTGACGCGGCGGCCGGTCCGCGCGAAACCGGTGGCGGCCTGGGCGACGTAGGTGACGCCGAGCGCCAGGGCCTTCCGGCGGAACGACTGGAGCAGCGCGTACCCGTCGAACCAGCCCTCGCCCGACAGCCCGAGGGAGGCGGCGGCGATATCCCGGACGTGCATCCAGGGAAAGCGCTCCGCCAGACCCGCCGGCGTCAGCAGCGCCACGTCCACCTGGTGCTCGCGCTGGACACGGTGATTCTGCTCGAGGATCGGCACGCCGGCCGCCGTCGCGAGGAACAGATAGCCGGGCTCGGACAGCCCGACGTCGGGCCGCTCGCCGCCGGCCGCGAGGTAGTCGCCGAGATGGCGCAAGAACTCGAGCCCGAACCGGGAGATCTCGATGTTAACCGGGGTGGAGAACTGCTGACGGATCGCGCTGGCCGACAGCGCCGACGACGCGTACCGGTAGCTCGGGTCCCGTTCGACCACCACCACCTCGCCGCGAAACCGCGGATGGCTCGCGAGGAAGTAGGCGACGGAGCTCCCGACGGCCCCTCCGCCGACGATCGCGACGCGCGGCGCCATGCCCGGTCCCGACGGCGTCCCGCGCTACGGCGCGCCGATGATCTCGACGCGCGTGATCGTCACGGGTTGGAGCGGGCGGTCGTTCGGATCGCGCGGCATCCGCGCGATGCGCTTCACGAGGTCGACGGACCGATCGTCGCACTGGCCGAAGATCGTGTAGCCCGTGCCCTTCGGGACGATGCGGCCGCCGCGCGGGCAGCCGCCCTCGTCGAGGCAGGGGTTGAGGCCCGGCAGCGGGGCTTCGGTGATGAAGAATTGCGAGCCGTTCGTGTTTGGACCGGCGTTGGCCATCGCGAGACGGCCCGGCCGGTCGAAGAGCAGATCGGCGTGCAGCTCGTCTTCGAACCGGTAGCCCGGCCCGCCCGTGCCGGTCCCGAGCGGGTCCCCGCCCTGGATCACGAACCCGGGGATGACCCGGTGAAAAATGATCCCGTTGAAGTAGGGCCGGTTGTGCTGCACCTTGCCGCTGCGCGGATCCACCCAGTCCTTCTTGCCGGTCGCCAGCCCGATGAAGTTGCCCGCGGCTTTCGGCGCCTTGTCCGGGAAGAGCTCGCAGCGGAGATCACCGAGCGTCGTGTGGATGACGGCGATCGGATGGGCGGGGCGCCGCGCGTCGGCGTCCACCGCGGCGGCCAGGGCAACGAGCGCGACCGCCGCCAGCAGAATCGGCAGCGGGAACATATCGTACGATGCGCGTGTGAGCATGACCATCTCCTTCCTACGGAAGCGCCGCCGTTCCTTCCCCGGCGAACGGGAGCTGACTTCGTGACGGCCCGCGGCGGAGTTGGCCCCGCCCGCGGCACACGTAGTAGTGTGAACGGACCGTTGCGTCGGCACCCAACCCCGTGGCGCCGGGTCCTGCTGCCGGGTATCGCTGCGATCGCCGCGTATCTCGCGGCCGTGGCGGTCACGCCGCCGGCCCCTCACGGCCGCACGCTGTACGACGGCCTCCTGCCGCAGCCACCCTACCGGTGGGTGCGTCCACCGGGCGGACGAGCGGCCGACAACGAGCAGCCGAAGCCCTACACGACGTTCCTGCCGCTCGCGGCCGGCGGGTCCGTCCCCGCGGAGTTCGCGACCGACGATCTTCAGGCAACCCTCACCCTGCCCGCCAACGTGGTCGAGCCGCGCTCCGGTGAGACGCGGGCGCGCGTGACGCTCACCCCGCTCGACCCGGACACGCTCGCGCCGCCGCCGTCGGGGCGGCGCTTCGACGGGAACGCCTACCGGATGGACGCGGTCTACGACGCGTCCGGCGCCCCGGTGACCCTGCGCGGTCCGGTGACCGTGGTGCTGCGGTACGCGGCGCACGCCACGACGATTCTCCGGCTCGACCGGTCCGGCGGCAAGGCCGCGTGGGTTCGCCTCGCCACGACCGTCTACACCGGCTCGCAGGAAGACCTGGCCCACAGCGACACGCTCGGCGTGTTCGTCACCTCGAGCCCGTAGCGCGCGGCCCCGCGCTTGACAGCGCATCGTCCCTCCCGCTATGGTGTTTAGTGTAAACGATAATGATTTGCATAAGCAAGTAGATACCGGGAGTAACCGACTATCCGAACGGAGGTGCAGGGTTGCCCCGCGATCGTCTCAACGTCCTCCTCCGCGGCGCCGGCCTTCGCGTCACGCCGCAGCGCGTCGCCGTTCTCGAAACGCTGGCCACCGGGCGCCATCTCGCCACCTGCCAGGACCTCTGGCGGCGCGCGCAGCGCCGCGCGGCCGGCCTCGGCCTCGTCACGGCCTATCGCATCCTCGAACGCATGCGCGACGCGGGCCTCGTCGAACAGATCGACATCCGGGGCACCGCCTACTTCGGGTTGACGGACCGCCACCACGACCACACCATCTGCCAGCGCTGCGGGACGATCGAAGCCACGGACGGCTGTCTGCTCGACTCGCTCGCGGGCAAACGGCTGCGAGGCACGGGCTTCCTGGTGCAGGGACACCGTCTCGACCTCTTGGGGTTATGTCACGCCTGTCAGCAGGCCGTATGAGGATGCTTGTGCGGGCCCCGCACTCGAAGGGACGTCATCCATGACACACTCAATCCGGCGGCGCACCCTGCTGACCGGCGCGGCGGGGCTCGGCGCGAGCCTACTGACGGGCCGGCCCGGCGGCGCGCCGTGGCTTTCGCGGGCGGCGGCGGCGCCGGCGCGTTTTCCGGTCGTCGCCGCGGAGAATTTCTACGGCGACGTCGTCGGACAGATCGCCGGAGACCACGTTCTGCTGACCAGCATCATCAGCGATCCGAACGCGGATCCACACGAATACGGGAGCAGCACGCGCGACATGGCCGCGATCGGCCGGGCGCGGCTCGTGATCATCAACGGCCTGGGCTACGACGGCTTCATGCTCAAGCTGATCAAAGCCGCGCCGAATCCGCAGCGGGAGGTCATGGACGTCGCCCATCTCGCCGGGAAGAAGGAAGGCGACAACTGGCACATCTGGTACGATCCGGCGGTCATCCTGAAATTCGCCCGCGCCGTCACCGGCGTCTTCGTTCGCGTCGACGCCCCGAACGCCAGGTCGTATCAAGACTCGCTGCTCCTGTTCGATGCGTCCTACAGGCCGTTTACCGATAAGATCGCGGCGATGCGCGCCCGCTTCGGCGGCACACCGATCGGCGCGACCGAGCCGATTTTCGAAAACATGGCCGCGGCGCTCGATTTCAAGATCCTCACGACCAAGGAATTCCAAAAGTCGGTCGAGGAAGGCGAAGATCCGCCGGCCCGGGCGATCGCCGAGATGGAAGATCAAATCCGGAAGCATGCGATCAAGGTGCTGATCTACAACGTCCAGACGGTCAGCCCCGTGACGGCACGGATCAGAAAGGACGCCGGACGCCTTGGTGTCCCGGTCGTCGGGGTCTCGGAAACGCTGCCGCCGGGCCTCAGCTACCAGCGTTGGATGCTGAAGCAGTCGGACGAGCTCGAGCAGGCCCTCGCGAAGCAGCCGTGAACGAGGCCGCGGCAGGAGGCCGCCCGAAACCGGAGGCGGCCGGAGGTCCCGCGCGCGACAGGACGATCGCCGCCGATGGGGCGACGCTCGCGCTCGGCCGGCGCCGGCTCTGGGAAGGGCTGACCTTCACCGTGCCGCGCGGGGAGTTTCTCGTCGTACTGGGTCCGAACGGCGCCGGCAAGACGTCGCTGCTCCGCGTGCTGCTCGGCCTGCAGCGTCTGACGTCCGGATCGGTGCTCATCGACGGCCACAGCCCCCGCCGCGGCGATGCGCATATCGGGTACATCGCCCAGTATCGCGCCATCGATCCCGACCTGCCCGTGCTGGGCCGCGACCTCGTTGGCTTCGGCCTGGACGGGCACCGCTGGGGACCCGCGCTCCGCAGCCACGCGTCGGCCGCGCGCATCGACGGCGCGCTGGACTTGGTCGGCGCGCGGTCCTACGCGGACGCGCCGGTCGGCCGCCTCTCCGGCGGAGAGCAGCAGCGCCTCCGGATCGCGCAGGCGCTCGTCTCGGGCCCGGCGCTGCTGCTCTGCGACGAGCCCCTGCAGAGCCTCGACCTCTACTACCAGCGTGTCGTGGTAGAGCAGATCGCGGACTGGAACCGCCGGCGGGGGGCGACGGTTGTATTTGTCACCCACGACATCAACCCCGTGCTGCCGGTCGTGAACCGCGTGCTGCTGCTGGCCCGGCGCCGTTGGGCGCTCGGCGCGGTGGACGAAGTGCTGACCGCGGAAACGCTCAGCCGGCTGTACGATGCGCCGGTCGACGTCCTGCGCCACGCCGGCCGGCTGGTGATCGTCGGGGCCGATCTCGGCGCGCACGAACATGAAACGGCGCTCGACGGCGCCGGACACCACATCCACCCATGATCTCGCTGTGGCAGTACGCTTTTGTCCACAACGCGCTCATCGCCGGCGCCATCACCGCGATCGTGGCCGGCTGCGTCGCGCCGTTTGTGACGCTCCGGAACCAGGGGTTCGCGGTGCACGGTCTCGCGGAGGTCTCGTTCGCCGGAGCGGCCGGCGCGGTGTTCCTGAAACTGCCGGTGGAATTGGGCGTGCTCGGCGCCAGTTTCATCGCCGCCGTCGGCTTCGGCTCGCTCGGCGTCCGGCTTCGTGAGCGCGACGTCGCCATCGGCAGCGTGCTGGCATTCTCGACGGGCATCGGCGTGCTCTTCCTGACGCTGTACCGAAGCTACTCGACCGAGGCCTTCAGCATCCTCTTCGGCTCGATCCTCGCCGTCGGCCCGGACGACGTCATCCGGGCGCTGGTCGTCGGGGCGATCGCGCTCGGCGCGCTGGCCGTCATCGGCCGGCCGCTGCGCTTCGCGAGCATCGATCCCGAAGTCGCCGACGCCCGCGGGGTGCCGGTCCGCCTGCTGTCCACGCTGTTCCTGCTGGTGCTGGCGCTCGCCGTGACCGTCACGGTCCAGGTGATCGGCGTGCTGCTGGTCCTCACGCTGCTGATCGCCCCGGCCGGCACGGCGCAGCGGCTCACTCTGCATCCGGTGCGCGTTACGCTCTACAGCGTGCTGATCGCGCTCGGGGCGACCCTCGGCGGGATCGTCTGCGCCGTCTACACGTCCTGGCCCGTCAGCTTCTTTGTGCCGGCCTTCAGCCTCGGCGCGTACCTTACCGCCCGGTGGCTCGGACCGGTCCAGCGGGACGCGCGTACCGTCCGCGGCGAGACAGAGGACGGCGCCGCCGGCACCGCCCACTCGCATGCCGGATCCGGAAGCTGAGGTTGCGAGAGCGGCCGAAACTCCGTTCGAGTCTCGAGCCTTCACAACATTCGCATAATGTTCGCCCTTTTTGTGGGAAAAAGAAGATCGGGCGGAGTTGGAAAGCGAGAGGAGGTAGGACAATGCTTCTTGCGCTGCTTCTGCTCGCCGGACTGGCGATGTGGGCAACTGGCCACCTGATCATTCAGTAAGACGATAAGGCGGTCATAACCGCTGAAAGGGCCCGCGGCGCCCGTGGGGCGTCGCGGGCCTCATGCTGTCTCCGAGGACCCGGCGGTGAAAGGGCTCAGGACGCCCGCTTGGCGAGCGCCTCGTCGACGGTGTTGAACAGCGAGAGTGCGGCGCCGAGCCCGGCCACGTCGATCAGGCGGCGGATCGTCGAGCCGGCCGTCGCGACGACGGCGAGCCGGCACCGCGAGGCGGCGAGCCGCTGCTGCGCGCGGAGCAGCGCCCGCACGCCCTGACTGTCGAAGTACGAGACGCCGTCCAACACGACGACGATGAGCCCCTGCGCGACCCCTGCGACGCGCTCCAGCGCCTCGAGGAATCCGGTGGCGTTGGAAAGATCCAGATCCCCGGTCGGCACGACAACCGGCGTACCGTCCTCCAGCCGCACGTCGATTTGCGCGCCGCCGAGCGTCTCCGCCGACGGCCGGCGAGGACTGTCTTCGTGCACCTCGATGAGCGGCGCGGGAGGGGACTCCCCGGCGGCGGACGGCGCCGCGGGCGCCGCCTCTTCCGGCTGCGCCGGGGCGGCCGGAGGCCGGGCGGGTGCCGGGGTAACCGGCGCGGGAGCCGCGTGGCCGGCGGCCGCGCTCATGGCGGCATGCAGCCGCACCGTCAGCCGCACGACCGTGCCGCGCTCGCCGGTGACGACGTGGACGCCGTCGGTCAACGCGCGCATCAGATTGAAGCCGCGGCCTCCGGGGTTGTGCGGCCGGTCGGGCCGCCACCGGCCCGTATCTTCGACTTCGACCCGCAGCGTCGAGTCGTCGCGGTGGGCGCGCAGATGCACCGTCCCGGAGGCGGCGCCGTAGGCGTGCTCGACGACGTTGTTGACGGCTTCGCCCACGGCGACGTTGAGATCAAACGCCCGGCGCCGGTCCAGTCCGACGCCGGCGGAGAGCTGCGCCACCGCCTGCCGCACGAGCCGCAGGCTGGAGGGTTCGGCCGGCAGCGTCACCTCGAGGTGATCAACGGGGCCCGGGGCGAGCGCGACCACGACGATCGCGACGTCGTCGCGCGGCTGTGTGCCGGAGAGCATCCGATCGAGGATCCGGTGCGCCGGGTCCGTCGCCGCGTCCGTCTGTTGCGCCTGGATGGCCGCGACGAGCGCGGCGTGGCCGGACGCGGCGTCCCGGCCGAATTCGATCAGGCCGTCGGTGTAGAGAACGAGCAGCGTACCGGGCGCCAGCTGCACGGTCCAGGTCGGCAGCGACCCGACGTCGAGGAACCCGAGCGGCAGGCCGCCGGACGTAAGCGTCACGACCCGCGCGCCGTCCGCGACGATCGGCGCCGGATGCCCCGCCGCGGCGTACGTAAACGTCAGCGCAAGCGGATCGTACAGGCCGACGATCGCGGTCGTCATCCCTTCCTGGCGGTTCAGGGCCAGCACGTGGTTGGCCAGCGACAGGACCTTGGCTGGCTCGTGGCCCTCCAGGGCCGCCGTCCGGATCGCCTGGCGGACCTGCCCCATGATCACCGCGGCCGGAAGACCGTGGCCGACGACGTCCCCGATCGCCACGCACAGCCGGCCGTCACCAAGGCGGAACACGTCGTACCAGTCGCCGCCGACATCCGACGCGCGGGAGGCCGCCATATACGCGGCGTCCACGCGGATCCCCGGGACCTGCGGCATGTCCGCCGGAAGCAGCGCCCGCTGCAGTGTGGTCGCGACCTGATGCTCCCGCGCGTACAGGCGCGCGCGCTCGACGGCCTGCGCGCACTGCCGGCCGAGGCTGAGCATGAACTCCACTTCCTCGGGCGTGAACCCGCGCTCCTCGACGAAGTTCATGTACATGGCGCCGATCGACCGGCCGTGCAGCATCAGCGGCACCGCCGCCCGCGCGCCGCGGCGCACCGGGTCGGCCGGCGGCTCGGCCTCGTGGTAGCGGGTCTGAAACACTTGCCACGACGGAAACCACACCACCCGCTCGCTGCGCATCGCCTCGATCAGCGGCAGGATCCGTTCCGGCTCCCGCCACCAGCGCTCCGCGAGCTCCGCCGAATAACCCCGCGCAGCCACGAGCGTCAGCCGCTCGGTGTCGTCGCCGGCCAGACACAGGGCGGCGGCGCCCGCGCCGAGCTCATCGGCGACCTGCCGCAGCGTGATGTCGCCCACCTGCTCGGGCGTGAGCGCCTCCGAGAGCGCCGCCGTAAAGGACTGCAGCCGGCCGATCCGGCGGGCTACCTGTTCGGCCGCGCGCCGCGACGCCGCCTCCGTTTCGTGCAGGCGCACGTTGTCGACGGCCAACGCCGCGCGGTGCGCGACCTGCTCGACGAGGGCGAGATCGTCGGGACAGTACCGCCGGCCCGATTCCGCTGTGATCAAACTCAGCGCGCCGATGACGCGCCCGCGCGCGGTCAGCGGCACGGCGATGGAGGATCGCAGTCCCAGCCCCCGCAGGGTCGCGAGGATGTCGGGATCCGTCACCGCCTGCGCCAACAATTCGTCGGGAATCTCCGGGAGCAGCTCCGCCCGGCCGGTCTCGATCACCCGCCGCCGTCCTTCCCGGACGCGCGGGTCGGTGGCGGTCGCGTCTTGTAGATGGCGGGCGAGCGCCACCTTGGCCGGATCCCGGTGCATCACCGTGACGGTCTCTAGCTCGCCCGCATCGTCGACGATGTCGATCGAGCACCAATCCGCGAGGCGGGAGACGAGCAGCGCCGCCAGACCGTGGAGCAGACGCTCGACCGACAAGAAGGATGTGAAGAGATCCCCCGCCTCGATCAAGAACTGCTGCTGCCGCTCGGTCCGTTTGCGCTCCGAGATATCCCGGGCGATCGTGGACGCGCCGACGACCCGGCCGGCGCCGTCGAGGACGGGCGAGATCGTAAGCGACACGTCGATCGGCGTGCCGTCCTTCTTCATTCGGACGGTCTCGTAGCGGTCGATGCGCTCCCCGCCCGCCAGGCGTCGCATGATTGACGGAATCTCGTCTTCCTGGCCGGGCGCCGCCAGCATCGCGACGGGGCGGCCGATCGCCTCGGCCGCCGAATAGCCGTACATGCGCTCCGCGCCCTTGTTCCAGGTCAAGATCGTCGTATCGAGCGACTTGGCGTAGATCGCATCGTCGGAGGACTCGACGATGGCCGCGAGGCTTCGCGAGGCCTGGGCCTGCCGCCGCAGATGCACCATCGCCTCGCCGAGCCCAAGTATGCTGGCCGCGAACGTGACGGCGAACACGACGAGCCCGACGTCGATCGAGGTCGCGCGGCCGGGTCCGAGGAGGATGAACCAGGCGCCCAGGAGGCTGATGAGGGCGCTGAGCAGCCCGGGCCCGCGCCCACCCACGAAGGCGAGGACCGCAACCATGGGCAGGTAGAGAAACGTGAACGCCCGCGACGGATACCATTGGTGCAGCAGGATGACCAGCGCGCTCGTCGCCGACGCAACGAGCAGCGCGGCGCTCATCGCCCGGAGATCGGGCACGACAGGTCGCCGCGCCGCGACCGAGCGCGGCGGCGGCTCAATCGATCGAGACATTCCGTCGCGTTGTCATATGCTACGGCCCCAATACGATGGTGGCCCGGTCGGCACGGTTCGCCCCGGCGCGAGAGGCCCCCTGCCCGCGCCGGCACGCGTCGGCGCGGCGGTTCCGGGGTACCGCCAGCCGTCGATGGCCCCGCTGGGTTATACACCCGATACCGTATCGAACCTCGACCCGATATTCTCGCGGATCACGCCCGAGTTAGTCTTAAGAACAATTGATGCCCACGGACTGAGACAATGCCGTTCACTCGACGCGGCGGGAGGGACGCTCTGTGTTGCAGCGTGCATCGTGGACTCGAACGGTCTTCATCATCGCGCTCCTTGCGCTGCCGTATGTCGGGCTGCCCAACGGACCGGCCGTTCTGGCCGGCCCGGGCGGTGAGGAAGTCGGGCTCACTGGGAACGTTCTCATCGCCGACGCGGACAACAACCGTGTCCTCGAAGTCACCCCCGACAAGCACATTGTGTGGGAGTTCCCACGCCCGGGCGACCTCGCCCCCGGCCAGACCTTCGTCGACCCCGACGACGCGTTCTATACCCCGGGCGGCCGCACGATCATCACCAACCAGGAAGACAACCACACGATCGCCATCATCGACTATGCGACGCGCAAGATCGTCTGGCAGTACGGCCGCGCCGGCCATCCCGGGAGCGCGCCCGGGTATCTCAATACGCCCGACGACGCCTACCAGCTGCCGGACGGCCGCGTGGTCGTCGCCGACATCAAGAACTGCCGGGTCCTGCTGTTCGATCCCCCGCCCGCCCGCCGCGTTCAGCGCCAGTTCGGCAAGACCGGGCGCTGCGACGCCGCGCAGGGGCACTTCATGTCCCCGAACGGCGACACCCCGCTGGCCAACGGGCATCTTCTGGTGACGGAGATCGGGCGGCGCAGCGCGTCGGAACTCGATCTCGCGACCGGGCAGATCGTCCGCCGCATCCCGCTGCCGGTCGCCTATGCCTCGGACACGCAGCTGACCCGCGCCGGCGAGTATCTCACGGTGGACTACGTCCACCCCGGGCGGGTTGTGGTCGTCTCACGCACCGGAAAGCTCGTGTGGTCCTACGGCCCGAAGTCGGGCCCGGGGGTGCTGAATCATCCCTCGCTGGCGATCGAGCTGCCGAACGGCAACTTTCTCTTGAACGACGACGAGAACAACCGCGTGATCGTCCTGAGCCGGCGCACCAAGCGGATTCTCTGGCAGTACGGCGTGACGGGCGTGGCCGGCCGGAAGCCCGGCTACCTCAAGGATCCGGACGGCGTCGACCTCAAGCCGCCGGCGTTCGGCCGGTAGTGCCGCGGG
>DASYXS010000031.1:0-3846 GCA_035934535.1 bacterium | reverse complement strand
GTCTTCCCCAGGCTCGCCAGCACCCCCGTGATCGCCGCCGTCAACGTCGTCTTTCCGTGATCTACGTGCCCGATCGTCCCCACGTTGACGTGCGGCTTCGTCCGCTCAAATTTCGCCTTCGCCATCTCCGGCCTCCCTAACCTATGCCTTGCTGCCCGCGCCGGCCTTGACCAGCGTCTCCGCGATCGACTGCGGCACTTCTTCGTAGTGCGAGAACTCCATGGTATAGGTCGCGCGGCCCTGCGTGTTGGACCGCAGCTGCGTCGCGTACCCGAACATGTCGGCCAGCGGCACTTCCGCCTGCACGATGCGCAAGCCGCCGCGCTGCTCCATCGCCGAGATCCGGCCGCGCCGGGCGCTCAGGTCGCCGATCACGTCGCCCATGTACTGGTCGGGGGTCGTGGCCTCGACCTTCATCACCGGCTCGAGCAGGACCGGCGCGGCGTTCTGCGCCGCCGTCTTGAACGCCATCGAGCCGGCGATCTTGAACGCCATCTCGGACGAATCGACCTCGTGATAGGAGCCGTCGACGAGCGTCGCGCGCACGTCCACGACCGGGTACGACCCCAGGACGCCGCTTTCCGTCGCCTCGCGTATCCCGGCCTCCACGGCCGGGATGTACTCACGCGGGATGCGGCCGCCGGTGATCTTGTCGACGAACTCGATCCCGGTGCCCCGCGGCAGCGGCTCCACTTCGAGCCAGACGTGGCCGTACTGACCGCGGCCGCCGGTCTGGCGGATGTAGCGCCCTTCGGCTTTGACGGCCCTGCGGATCGTCTCGCGGTACGCCACCTGCGGCCGGCCGACGTTGGCCTCGACCTTGAACTCCCGGAGCAGCCGGTCGGTGATGATCTCGAGGTGCAGCTCGCCCATGCCGGAGATGATCGTCTGGGCCGTCTCCGGGTCGAACCGGACCTTGAAGGTCGGGTCCTCTTCCGCGAGCTTGGCGAGCGAGGCGCTCAGCTTCTCCTCGTCCGCGCGGGTCTTCGGCTCCACGGCGACGGCGATCACCGGCTCCGGGAACTTGATCGACTCGAGGACGATCGGCTTCGCCTCGTCGCACAGCGTGTCGCCGGTCGTAGTGTCCTTGAGCCCGACCCCCGCGACGACGTTGCCGGCGGAGACGGACTCGATGTCCTCGCGGTGGTTCGCGTGCATCTGGAGGATCCGGCTCACGCGCTCGCGCCGGTCGCGCGTCGCGTTGTAGACGTACGATCCCGCGCTCAGCGTCCCCGAATAGACCCGGAAGTACGTCAGCTTGCCGACGTACGGATCGGTCACGATCTTGAACGCCAGCGCGCAGAACGGCGCCGCGGGATCGGCCGGGCGGGTCTCCTTGGCTTCGGTCTTGGGGTTCTGGCCTTCCACAGGCGGGACGTCGAGCGGCGAGGGCAGAAAGTTCACGACCGCGTCGAGTAGCGGCTGCACGCCCTTGTTCCGGAACGCGGTGCCGCACAGAACCGGGTTGATCTTCGCCGCGATCGTCCCGCGCCGGATCGCGCCGAGGATCTCGTCCTCGGTCAGCGGCTTGCCCTCGAGGTACTTTTCTGTTAGGTGGTCGTCGAGCTCGGCCGCCGCCTCGACGAGATGCCCGCGGTGCTCCTCGGCCAGCGCCTTCAAGTTGGCGGGAATCTCGGTCTCATCGCTGCGGGTGCCGAGGTCGTCGGTGTAGACGATCGCCTTCATCGTGAGGAGATCCACGGCGCCCTCGAACCCGTCCTCGGCGCCGATCGGGATCTGCAGGGGCACCGCCTTCGCGTCCAGGCGATCCCGAACCATGCCGAGCGTACGGTAGAAGTCGGCGCCGGTGCGATCCATCTTATTGATGAAGACGATCCGCGGGACCCCGTACCGGTCGGCCTGGCGCCACACCGTCTCGGACTGCGGCTGGACGCCCTCCACCGCGCTCAGGATCACGACCGCGCCGTCGAGGACGCGCAGCGAGCGCTCCACCTCGGCGGTGAAGTCCACGTGGCCGGGCGTGTCGATGATGTTGATGCTGTGGCCGCGCCACTGACACGTCGTCGCGGCGGACGTGATGGTGATGCCGCGCTCGCGCTCCTGGATCATCCAGTCCATCGTCGCGGAGCCTTCGTCAACCTCGCCGAGCCGGTGCGTCCGCCCCGTGTAGAAGAGGATCCGCTCGGTGGTCGTCGTCTTGCCCGCGTCGATGTGGGCGATGATCCCGATGTTCCGGATTTTGTCGAGTGACGTCTGCGCCGTCATAGTGTCCTTCTTTGTCTCCAGCAGCGTTGCCATGGACCCCCCGAGCCTGCGTGCTACCAGCGGTAGTGTGCGAACGCCTTGTTGGCCTCCGCCATCTTGTGCGTGTCTTCGCGCCGCTTCACCGCGGCGCCCGTGTTGTTGCTCGCGTCCAGGATCTCGGCGGCGAGTTTCTCCCGCATCGTACGGCCCGGCCGCTGCCGGGCGTACGTCACGAGCCACCGCATGCCGAGCGACAACCGGCGCTCCGGGCGCACCTCGACCGGCACCTGGTACGTCGCGCCGCCGACGCGCCGCGGCCGCACTTCGAGCACCGGCATGATGTTGTGCAGCGCCGCGTCCAGCGTCTTCGCCGGTTCCTTGGCGCCCTTTTCCTTGATCGCATCGAGCGCCGAGTACACGATCCGCTCGGCGAGGCTCTTCTTGCCCCGCGTCATGACCTTGTTCACCAGCCGGGTAACGGACGGGCTGCTGTAAACCATGTCGCCCGGCACCGGACGGCGAGAGACCTGTCCTTTGCGCGGCATCTACGCCACCCCCGCCTGCGCCTTCGGCCGCTTGGCCCCGTACTTGGAGCGGCCCCGCCGGCGGTCTTGCACGCCCGCGGAGTCCAGCGTGCCGCGAATGATGTGGTAGCGAATGCCGGGCAAATCTTTGACGCGTCCGCCGCGGATCAGCACCACCGAGTGCTCCTGCAGATTGTGGCCGATGCCCGGGATATAGGCGGTCACCTCGATCCCGTTCGTCAGCCGCACGCGCGCGATCTTCCGCAGCGCCGAGTTCGGCTTCTTCGGCGTGATGGTGCGGACCTGAATGCACACGCCGCGCTTCTGCGGACACACATCCAGCGCCGGGGACTTGCTCTTCACCCGCTCGACCCTACGGCCCAGGCGCAGCAGCTGGCTGATCGTCGGCACGCGTGCCCCTCCTTAGCGTTCTCGTTCCGTTCTCGTTACAACCGGCCGGCCCGCCGCCGCAAGACCGCGCCGGGCAGACAATACCCCCCGAGCGGGACGCCATGACTCACGCGGGAGGCTGAGTCATCCATCCGCTCAGGGTCGGTGGCGATGCCGGCGGCCGGAATTCCGGCCGGGTTATCGCGCGGTTATCTGTATGCGGTTACGTATGCGCCATACGTGGTGCCGGAGATGGCACCCTGCGGCGCAAGCCCCTCTAGGGGGTCTCGAGGATCGCTGCGGCGGCAGCGCCGACCGCGATCCCGCACGCTCGGCCGAGCGCTACCATGGAGGGGACTTCGACGACTTCCATGCCACGTTCCCGGGCTGCCCGGAGCAGAGGCTCCGTCACCCGGCGATCGGCATCCTGCGCGACGAATACGACCCGCGCCTGACCGCGGCTGATCGCCTTCGCCGTCTGGTTCGTGCCGACCGCACGCTGCGCCGCCGCTTTCAGACGCTCCACGTCCACGACCGCTCGACCGAATTATTATACTCGCGGCCGGAAAGGGTGTCAACGGCTCGATCTGCCTGTGTAATTGCTCAATGATTCTGTCACCCCGTAACTGCTCAATGATTCTGTCACCCTGGCACCATGAACAGGGGGAGCATCACATTGAGCAGGAGAGAGCAGCAGCGAGCCCATGTACTGGCCCAGGTCCTCGAA
>DASYXS010000030.1:0-25497 GCA_035934535.1 bacterium | reverse complement strand
AGCGTGATGCTATCGGGCGCGCCCGCAAGGTACTGGAGCGGCTAAAGCGCGATCCCGTGCCTGCCCGGCTGCTCGGCGTAGATCACCTTGATTTATCCGCAGCCGTCGTGAAGTATCCTGATGACGGCGCATCGGCGAATGATCTCCTGGGCCGGCTGCGGCGACTCACGGAAGAGGCATCCCGCAGGCCGGACCACCAGCAGGTTGCGGTCCTGGGAGGACCGGGCCCAAACTTTGAGGGTGCGACTTTCGCAACCCTGGAAGGCCCGGTCTCCGAAACTGATAGATGATAGAGTCTAACTCGATGTACGTGACTATCCTAACATCTAAATATCGTGGTGCCGGAGGAGGGACTCGAACCCCCACGGGTGTGACCCCAGGCGATTTTGAGTCGCCCTCGTCTGCCATTCCGACACTCCGGCACGGCGCGCCCCGGGGACGGGCACACCCGTAATCCTATCATCGGCGGCCGCCGGCCGCCAGTGCGCGGAGCCCCGGCCTTCGCCGGGTCCTAACGGCTCCGCTCGTAGATCAACCTGAGACCTTCGAGCACCAGCATCGGATCGTGGTGGTCGAGGCAGCCGCACTCCCCGACGACAAGATCGGCCCAGCCGCCGGTGGCAACCGTGACCGCGGGCGTCCCCAGTTCGTCGCGGATGCGCCGCACGACGTCATTGACCAGGCCGACGAACCCGAAGACGATGCCGGCCTGCATCGCCGTCGTCGTCGAGCGGCCGATCGCCGTGCGCGGCGCGAGGAGCGGCACGCGGTGCAGCTGCGCCGCGTGCTCGGCCAGCGCGTCGACCGAGATGCCGATGCCGGGCGCGATGGCGCCGCCGAGGAAGTCGCCGTCGCGTGAGACCACCGAGAAGGTCGTCGCGGTCCCGAGGTCCACGACGATCGCCGGACCGCCGTAGCGGGCGAATGCGGCGACCGCGGCGCAGATCCGGTCCGCCCCGACCTCGCGTGGATTCTCGTACAGGATGCGCATGCCGGTCGAGGTGTCCGAGTCGGCGATCAGCGGGGCGACGTGGAAGTAGTCGCGGGCCAGCCGGCCCATCGTCTCCGTCAGCGCCGGGACGACCGAGCTGATCGCCACGCCGCCGACGGCGTCGAACCGGAGGCCGGCGGTGTCGAACAGCCCGCGGACCAGCACCGCGTATTCGTCCGCCGGTCGGCTCGTATCGCTCGACACGCGCCAGTGATGCAGTAGATCGCGGCCCCGGTACACCCCGATCTTCGTGAGGGTGTTGTTGGCGTTGAGCGCGACCAGCAGCGGCGTGTCCACCGTTTCATCATTCTACCAGAGGTTACGAAGTCGTGACGGCATGCTGCGCGCACCCGCAATCCGCGCGGAGCGCCTCCGTGTATCAGTGTGCGTAGGATGCAGACATTGAGAGAAGAGAGGAGAAACCAATGCGGTACATGCTGGCGATGGCTCTTGCGCTCGGAATCGGCGTCTACGCGGTAGCTCCCGCGGCGTTCGCGGCGGAGCACGAAGGTCCGCAGGATTCACGCGTCTTCGCGGTGACGATGCAGGTCGAGCCGGGCGACTCGGGGACGATCGCGGGTCCGACCGGTCCGAGTCAGTGGCAGTTTGACGATCGGGGCCACGATCGGAATTAGTCCGGCACGGTGCAGTGAACGACGTGGCCGGCCGCGCACGAGATCCCGCGCGGCCGGCCGGAGCGAACGGCTCGGGAGGACACGCATGATGGCGCAGAGACGGAGTACTCGGAGATACGGCACAGTCATCTGGAGCGCCGTGCTGCTCGCGGCGCTGCTTCTCGCGGGTCGGCCCGCCGGAGCCTTCGCGGCCGCCGCGGAGACCGTCGACAACATCGCGCGCGCCCCCGAATTGTACGACCAGCGGCTGGTGAGCGTGACGGGCGCGATCTCGGACGTCGGGACGTTCGTCGATGATACGGGCCGGCAGTTCTTGCTGTTTAGGTTGGTGGACGGATACCGCTCCATCATCGTGCTTGTCGGAGGACAGGCCGCCGACCTCCGGCCGGGTCTGCGGGTGCAGGTGACCGGCGTATTCTACAGCGCGGTGATCGCATCGCCGGAGGGCCGGCCTGGGGTTCTGCAGGCGCTCGCGATCGCCGGGCCGCCGTAAGACGTCGTGCCGTGCGGGGGGATCGGGCCGTTCGGCGGGGCCGTGCAATCCGCCGCGTCTCCTCCGGTGTAGGAATAGGTATGGCCGGAGACGGCCTGTCAGCTGAGAGGCGGCCGGTGGCGCCGGACCGAAGGAGGCCGTGTATGACAGCGAGGCGCCTTGCGGCCGCCGGCATGCTTCTGGCCGCCGTCCTGGCCGGGCCGCTGGGCGTCACCGCCACTTCGGCGCCCGCCCCGGCCGGGTGGGCGGTGCTCGTCGAGTACAATTCCTACACCGGCCGGTATCCCGAGCTGCCGGTCGGCTACGTGAACTCGGCGCGCATGCTCGACGCCCTGGCCCGCCTGGGGTGGCCGCCGGATCACATTCTCCTCGTGCGAGACAGCCGCGACCCGGCCGTGCTGCGCCACGCCCTCGCATGGCTGGCCGGGCGCGTCCGGGCTGAAGACACGGCGCTATTCTATCTCGCCGGGGAGTACCAGTTCTTCGATCGAGACCTGGCCTGGGGCATGACGATGCCGGCGTTGTGGCGGCGGGTCAAGACGCCGCACCGGGTGCTGATCGTCGAGACCTGCTTCGCGGAGCGGCTGACGGCGCCCGTCGCGGGGATGTCCGGGCTCGGGCTCCCGGCGGTCGGCCGCGATGAGCTCGATTGGTGGGGCCTTCGCGACGCCGGACCGGTGATCCGCGGCGGCAGCTTCACCTACTTTCTCGCACGCGCGCTCGAGCGGCAGCCGACCGATGGACCGCCGGACTTCGCCGGGGCCTTTGTGACGGCGGTGGCGGGCGCGCGGGAGTATTTCCGCGGCGTCGTCGCCGCGATCCCCGATGCCCTCGGCTCCTTTCACGCACGAAACAGCTATCCGGAGCGCCTCGCGACGTTTCCGAATCCACACCTCGTCGAAGACGCCGGCGGCCGGGCCGCCGCTCCCTAGACTGCGGCCGTCTACACGCCCGGGACGGGGGGGCCGGCGGGTGCATGCTATAATTTTATGTAGATGTCTTCCGCCGATCGCCGCACACTGCTTCTCGTCGACGCGAACGGCCTCGTGTACCGCGCCTTCTTCGCGCTTCCCTACTTCACGACGCGCGACGGCCGCCCCACGAACGCCGTCTACGGGTTCACGACGATGCTCCTCAAAGTGCTGGAGGAGCAGGCGCCGACCCACGTCGCGGTGGCGTTCGACAAGCCCGGGCCGACGTTCCGCCACGAGGCGTTCGCGGAGTACAAGGCGCTGCGGCGGCCGATGCCCGACGACCTGCGGCCGCAGATTGCGCTGGCCCACCGCGTCGTGGAGGTCCTGGAGCTGCCGGTGTTCGAGGTGACCGGCTTCGAGGCCGACGACGTCATCGGCACGCTGGTGCGGCGCGCGGAGGCCGACGGGCTCGACACCCTGATCGTCACCGGCGACCTCGACGCCCTGCAGCTCGTTTCGCCGCACACGAAGGTGATGATGACGAGCCGCGGGATCAGCGACACGGTCATCTACGACGAGGCCGGCGTGGAGACGAAGCTCGGGGTCACGCCGGCCCAGGTGCCGGACTTCAAGAGCCTCAAGGGCGACTCGACCGACAACATCCCCGGCGTCCCGGGCGTGGGCGACAAGACGGCGGCGCGGCTTTTGGCGGGCGGCGTCACGGTCGAGGCGCTGCTCGCCGGCCTCAACGGGATGTCCGACGCGCGGCTGCGCGCCAAACTGGCTGAGCACCGCGAGCAAATCCTGTCGAGCAAGCACATCGCGACGATCGCCACGGACGTCGCCCTGCCGGTCGACTGGGCCGCGCTGCGGCGGCACACCCCCGACATGGAGCGCGTGCGCGCCCTCTTCACCGACCTCGAGTTCCGCACTCTGCTCGACCGGCTCGGCGTGGCGACGGCGGCCCCGGCGGACCAGACGCGCGGGACGTACCGCACGATCGCGGGCTCGGACCTGGGCGCGGTCCTCGCGGGCGCGACGCAGCTCGCGGTCGCGCCGGTCGCCGAAGAGGGGCCTCCGTTCTCCGCGCGGCTGCGCGGCGTCGCGCTCGCGACGCGGCCCGGGGAGGCGGTCTACTTGGAGACCGGCGGCGACGTCCCGCGGCCGCTCGCGGAGGCGCTCGAGCGGGACGGCCTGCCGAAGCTGAGCCAGGACGTCAAGCGCGACGTGCTGCTGCTGGAAGGCGCCGGTGTCGCGCCGAGCGGCTTCGTCTTCGACGTCGGCCTGGCCTCGTACGCGCTCGATCCGGCGAAGCGCAGCCACACGCTGGCGACCGCCGCCTTCGACTTTCTGCATTGGCAGCTGCACGAGGCGGCGGCCGAACCCGGGGGACTGGCGCTCGGAGAGAGTCCCGCCGGGGCGGCCGGCGAGGAAGCCGATCTGATCGTTCGGCTGCGGGACGTGATGGAGCGGGGACTGCGCACGCGTGAGGTCGACCGGCTGTACCGCGATCTGGATCTGCCGCTCGCGCTGGTGCTGGCGCGCATGGAGCGCGTGGGCGTGGCGATCGACGCCGCGGCGCTGCGGGCGCTCTCGGTGTCGTTTCGCGAGCGCCTGGACGTGCTGACCCGCGACATCCACCGGCTCGCGGGAACGGAGTTCAACATCGGATCTCCAAAGCAGCTCGCGTTCGTCCTGTTCGAGAAGCTCCAGCTGCCCGCGCAGAAGAAGACCAAAACCGGCTACTCGACCGACGCCGAGGTCCTCGAGCAGCTCGCGCCGCTCAGCGAGGTCGTGGAGAAGATCCTGGAGCACCGCCGGCTCAGCAAGCTGCTCGGGACCTACGTCGACGCGCTGCCGGCCGCGCTGCACCCGGCGACCGGGCGGCTGCACCCGACCTACAATGAGGCGGGGTCCAGCACCGGCCGGATCGTCACCACGGAGCCGAACCTCCAGAACATCCCGATCTTCGAGGAGGACGGCCGCGAGGTGCGGCGCGCCTTCGTGGCGGGCCGGCCCGGCCATGTGCTGCTCTCGGCCGACTACTCGCAGATCGAGCTGCGGGTGCTCGCCCACATCACGGAGGACCCGGGCCTGCTCGCCGCGTTTCAGGAAGGCCGCGACATCCACACGGCGACGTCGGCCGAAGTCTTCGGCGTCGCCCCCGGCGCGGTGACGGCCGAGATGCGCCGGCAGGCCAAGATGTTCAACTACGGGATTGCCTACGGCATCACCGACTTCGGGCTGGCCGCCCGGCTCAAGACGACCCGTGAGGAGGCGCGCGCGTTCATGGACGCCTACTTCGCGCGCTACGCCCGCGTCGCCGACTATATGCGCGAGGCCGTCGAGCGCTGCCGCCGCGACGGGGACGTCCGGACGCTGCTCGGCCGCCGGCTGCCGGTGCCCGACATCCTGAGCCGCCACCGGCCGACCCGCGAGCGCGCGGAGCGTGTCGCGATCAACGCCGCGATCCAGGGGACCGCCGCCGACATCATCAAGCTCGCGATGCTGAAGATCGCCCGGGAGCTGCTGCCGCGTTTCCCCGGCGTCGAGATGGTGCTGCAGATTCACGACGAGCTGCTGTTTGAGGTGCCGAAGGATCTCGTGCGCGACGTGGCGCCCGAGATCCGCCGGCTGATGGCGGACGCCTATCCGCTGCGCGTCCCGCTGCCCGTGGACGCCGGCATCGGGCCCAACTGGCTGGATCTGACCGACGTCGCGTGACCGTCCGCCGTCCGCTCCGGATCGGGCTGACGGGAGGGGTGGCGAGCGGCAAGAGCACCGTCGCCGCGGCCCTCCGCGCGCGCGGCGCCGCGCTCGTCGACGCCGATGCGATCGCGCGTGAGGTGGTCCGTCCCGGCGAGCCGGCCTATCGGGGCATCGTCGAGGCCTTCGGGCCCTCCGTGCTCGGGCCGGACGGGGCCCTCGACCGCAAGGCCCTGGCCGGGCGTGTCTTTACCGACGCGGCGGCCCGCCGCCGTCTCAATACGCTGACCCATCCCCACATCCGGCGGCGGATGGCCGAGGAGGCCGCGCGCCTCACCACATCCGCCGGGATCCCGGTGATCGTCTTCGACATCCCGCTGCTGCTCGACACCACCGACGGTCGCGATCTCGCCCTCGACGGCATCGTGGTGGTGTACGCCGACCCGGACGCCCGGCTGCGGCGGCTGACCGCGCGTGACGGCGTACCGCCGGACGATGCGCGGCGGCGTCTGGCCGCGCAAGTTCCGCTCGAGGAGAAGGTAAAGCGGGCGGACTGGGTGATCGACAATTCGGGGACACCGGAGGAGACGGAAGCGCAGGTCGAGCGCCTCTGGCAGACGTTGATGGAACGTGCCCGCGCCTGATCCGGGCCGGGCGGCTGACGGCCCTACAGAGCCGCGCGTGCTGGTGACCGGGGGAACGGGCCTGGTGGGCGGCGCGATCGTCCGCGCGCTGGTGCAGCGGGGGCGGACGGTGCGCGTGCTGGTGCGGGACCCCGGCCGGGCCGGCGCACTCTTTCGCTTGAACGTGGACATCGCTCCCGGCAACCTCCAAGACGTGGAGAGTCTACGGACGGCCTGTCGGGGGATTGGGGAGATCTACCACGT
This sequence comes from bacterium, assembly GCA_035934535.1. Taxonomy (GTDB): domain Bacteria; phylum Sysuimicrobiota; class Sysuimicrobiia; order Sysuimicrobiales; family Segetimicrobiaceae; genus DASSJF01. Next base: position 18,871 of record DASYXS010000030.1, on the reverse strand, counting down.
CGCCGGCGCGGTGGATACGCACGAGCACGGGGACGCGGAGATCCTGGATACCAACGTCGAAGGCACGCGCCGCCTGCTCGCAATCGCGCAGGCCGCGGGCGTGTCGGCGTTCGTGTACACGAGTTCCGTGTCGGTGTACGGGGACCGGCTTCCCCTCGGCGTCGCGGAAGACGCCCCGCCGAACCCGGCCGGAATCTATGGACTCTCCAAGGTGCAGGCGGAGGGGCTGGTGCGGGAGGCCGCCTCGGCCGGGCTCCGCGCCACGATCGTGCGCCCGTGCATCGTTTACGGGCCCGGCGACCGGTACTTCGTGCCCCAGGCGCTGCGCGTCGTCGGGCTGCCGGTCCTGCCGCTTCCGGACGGCGGCCGCCACCTGGTCGACCTGGTGCACGCGGACGACCTGGCGGCCGCGCACGTGCTGGTCATGGCCGCCGGTCATTCCGGCGAGGCCTACAACGTGACGGACGGCGGTCGTCACCGTGCGGGAGAGGTCATCCGGCTGGTGGCCGCGGCCTTCCATCGGTCTCCGTGGCTGCCGCCGATCCCACGGTGGCTCGCCGCCTGCCTCAAGCCCCTCATTAATATGGCCGGCCGGTTGGGGGGACCGCCCGAACTGGCGCGTTTCGGGTGGCAGGAGTTCGACGGCGTGTTCAGCGACTACCATTTCGATATCTCGAAGGTGACGGCGCTCGGGTACGCGCCGCGCATCGACGCGCGCATCGGACTACGGAACGAAATCCGGGGCCGCACAGTGCCCGGTCAAGGTGTTCGGTAGTCCATATCCAACCCGTGGTCCTCGTTTCGAGCTCGATGCTATAATTATGTGATGGCTCAGTTCAACATGGTGACAGAACAAGCTCCGGCCGGCGACCAGCCCCAGGCGATCGCGAAACTCATCGAGGGCACGCGGCGCGGCGACCGCTACCAGACCCTGCTTGGAGTCACTGGCAGCGGTAAAACTTTCAGTGTTGCGAAGGTCATAGAGGCGATCAAGCGCCCCACGCTCGTGCTGGCCCACAACAAGACGCTGGCCGCGCAGCTCTACGGTGAGATCCGCCAGTTCTTCCCCGAGAACGCCGTGCGGTACTTCGTCTCCTACTACGACTACTACCAGCCCGAGGCGTACGTTCCGCAGACGGACCTGTACATCGCGAAGGACGCGTCCATCAACGACGAGATCGACCGGCTGCGGCACGCCTCGACGAAGGCGCTGATGGAGCGCCGGGACGTCATCGTCGTGGCCTCGGTCTCGTGCATCTACGGCTTGGGCTCTCCCCAAGATTACGAGGACGTGATGCTGTTCGTGCGCCGCGGCGAGCGGCGCTCGCGGGACGACATCCTCCGCCGGCTCGTCGATGTCCAATACGAGCGCAACGACATCGACTTTGCGCGCGGACGCTTCCGCGTGCGCGGCGACGTGATCGAGGTGTTCCCGGCCTACGAGGACCGTGCCGTGCGGATCGAGCTGTTCGGCGACGAGGTGGAGCGCATTCACGAGGTCAATCCGCTGACCGGCGAAATCCTGGACGACAAGCCCGCGGTCGCGATCTGGCCCGCGAAGCACTGGGTGACCACCGCCTCGAAGCTCGAGCAGTCGCTCGGCCGGATCGAGGCCGAGCTGCGGGAGCGCCTGCAGTGGTTCAAGGACCAGGGGAAGCTCCTGGAAGCGCAGCGGCTGGAGTTCCGGACGAAGTACGACCTCGAGATGCTGCGCGAGGTCGGGTACTGCCCCGGCATCGAGAACTACTCGCGGCACCTCGCCGGCCGGGCGGCCGGGGAGCGGCCGGGCTGCCTGCTCGACTACTTCCCGAAGGACTTCCTTGTGTTCATCGACGAGTCGCACGTCACGGTCCCTCAGGTTCGCGGTATGGTCGAGGGCGACCGAGCGCGCAAGCGGAACCTCGTGGACTTTGGCTTCCGCCTGCCGTCGGCGTTCGATAACCGGCCGCTGACGTTCGACGAGTTCAACGCCTTGGTGCCCCAGGTGGTCTTCGTCTCCGCGACCCCCGCGCCGTACGAGCTCGAGGTGTCGGCGCAGGTGGTCGAGCAGATCGTCCGGCCCACCGGGCTCGTCGACCCGCTCGTGGAGATCCGGCCGGCGAAGGGCCAGGTCGACGACCTGATCGCCGAGATCAAGGCGCAGGTGGAGAAAGGCGAGCGCACGCTGGTCACGACGCTGACCAAGCGCATGGCGGAGGACCTTGCCGACTATCTCCAGGAGATGGGCGTCAAGGTCCACTACCTGCACGCCGAGGTGGAGACGCTGCAGCGGGTGCAGATTTTGAAGGACCTGCGCCTCGGCACCTACGACGTGCTCGTCGGGATCAACCTGCTGCGCGAGGGGCTCGACCTGCCGGAAGTCTCGTTGGTGGCGATTCTCGACGCCGACCGCGAAGGTTACCTCCGATCCGAGACCAGCCTCGTGCAGACGATGGGCCGCGCCGCGCGGAACGTCGGCGGACGGGTGCTGCTGTACGCGGACGAGACGACGGACTCGATGCGCCGCGCGATCGATGAGACGAACCGGCGCCGCGCGATCCAGGTGCGGTACAATGAGGAGCACGGGATCACCCCGCAGTCCATCGTCAAGCCGATCCGGGATCTCATCGAGCTGCAGGAGGTGGCCGAGGACGCCGGCGCCTACGGTACGGAGGGGGCCGCCGCGGAAGCGCCCGCATCACCCCGGACGGGCGCGGTCCTCACCGCCGACGAGCTGATCGGGCTTGCCGAGCAGCACCGCAGTCCGGTGTCGTGGGATATCGCGCGTCTCTTGATGCTGAGCCCCGCGGAGCTCGAGCAAACGATCGAGGCGCTCGAGCGGGCGATGCGCCACGCGGCCGGCGAGCTGCAGTTTGAGAAGGCCGCGGCACTGCGGGACCAGATCAACGAGCTGCGGAAGGGATTGGGCGAGCCGTTCTTCGCCGCGGCCGGAGGCCGTGGCCGCGGCGGCCGCGCGCGGGGGCAGGGCGGGGCCCGCGGAAGGCCGGGACGATCGTCCTGGAAACGCCGGGCATAGCGCGGGGCCGTCGAGCGTTGGCCCTGCTTAGATTTCACGGTTGCCGGCGGCGGAGTCCGCCGGCGGTGAGCCCCGTAGAATCGAACACACGAGGAGCGGAGTAGACAGGCGCATGCCCCTGGACCGGATCGTCGTGCGCGGCGCGCGCGAGCACAACCTGGCCGGCATCGATCTCGAGATTCCCCGCGACCGCCTGGTCGTGCTGACCGGCATCTCGGGCTCCGGCAAATCGTCCCTTGCGTTCGACACGATCTACGCGGAGGGACAGCGGAAGTACGTCGAGTCGCTGTCGGCGTACGCCCGGCAGTTCCTCGGCCTCATGGAAAAGCCGGACGTCGATCACATCGAGGGGCTCAGCCCCGCGGTGTCGATCGATCAGAAGGGCGCGCCGCGCAACCCCCGGTCGACGGTCGGGACGGTCACGGAAGTCTACGACTACCTGCGGCTGCTCTACGCGCGCGTGGGCGATCCGCACTGCCCGAAGTGCGGCCGGGCGATCTACCGTCAGGCGCCGGAGCAGATGGTCGACCGCGTGCTGGAAATGCCCGGGGGCACGCGTATCCTGATCCTCGGGCCGATCGTCCGCGGGCGCAAGGGCGAGTACCGGCAGCTGTTCCAGGACCTGCGGCGCCAGGGGTTCGTCCGTGTCCGCGTCGATGGCGCGCTCTACGAGCTCGGCGAGGAGATCGCGCTCGACAAGAACCGCAAGCACACGATCGAGGTGGTCGTGGACCGCCTGGTCGTGCATCCGGACATCCGGTCGCGCCTGGCGGATTCGGTGGAGACGGCGCTCAAGCTCGGCCAGGGGATCGTCGGCATCTCCACCGTGGACGGCGAGGAATTGGTCCTGAGCCGCAACTTCGCCTGTCCGGAGTGCGGGATCAGCCTGCCGGAGGTCGAGCCGCGGCTCTTCTCGTTCAACGCCCCTTATGGGGCCTGTCCCGTCTGTACCGGGCTGGGCTACAAGCAGGAGATCGATCCCGAGCTCGTGCTCGACCAGCACCTCTCCCTGTTCGACGGGGCGGTCGTGCCCTGGGCTGCGTCGACGAGCGAGTACTATCAGGAAGTCCTGCGGTCGCTCGCCGACCACTTCGGCGTGGACATGAAGACGCCGGTGCGGAAGCTGCCGAAGGAGTTCGTGCGGGCGCTCCTGCACGGGACCGAGGACGACGACGTGCGCCTCCGATACCACAACCGCTGGGGCGAGCTGCGCAACTACACCGCGCCGTTCGAGGGGCTGATTCCGCAGCTCGAGCGCCGGTACAAAGAGAGCGATTCCGAGTACGTCAAGGAAGAGATCGAGCAGTACATGAGCAGCGCGCCGTGTCCGGCCTGCCGCGGCACGCGGCTCAAGCAGGAAGTGCTCTCGATTACGGTGGGCGGACGGTCGATCGCGGAGGCGTGCGCCCTCACGGTGCGCGGCGCGCTCCAGTTCTTCTCCGGCCTGACGCTCGGCGAGCGGCAGCGCATGATCGCGCAGCAGGTGCTCAAGGAGATCAACGCGCGGCTGAAGTTTCTCGTCGACGTGGGCCTCGACTACCTGACGCTCGACCGCACCGCGAACACCCTGTCGGGCGGCGAGGCCCAGCGCATCCGGCTGGCAACGCAGATCGGGTCCGGGCTGATGGGCGTGCTGTACGTGCTCGACGAGCCGAGCGTCGGCCTGCACCAGCGGGACAACCGCCGGCTGATCAACACGCTGATGCGCCTGCGGGATCTCGGGAATACGATCATCGTCGTCGAGCACGATGAGGAGACGATCCGCGCGGCGGACTGGATCGTCGACATCGGTCCCGGCGCCGGCGCGCACGGCGGCAAGGTGGTCGCCTCCGGCCCGCTCGCGGCGATCCTCCGGACGCCCGGATCGGTGACGGGCCAGTATCTGACCGGCGCCCGCCGGATTCCCATCCCGCCCAAACGGCGGTCGGGGACCGGCGGCGGGCTCGTCATCCGGGGCGCGCGCGAGCACAACCTCCGCGGCATCGACGTGGGGCTGCCGCTCGGCAAGTTCGTCTGCGTCACGGGGGTCTCGGGCTCGGGCAAGTCGACGCTGATCGACGACATCCTCTACCGCTCGCTGGCGCACCGGCTGCACGGGGCGCGCGGCCGCGCCGGCGCGCACGACCGCATCGACGGGCTCGACCTGGTCGACAAAGTCATCAACATCGACCAGTCGCCGATCGGCCGCACGCCGCGCAGCAACCCGGCGACCTACACGAAGACCTTCGACTTGATCCGGGAGCTGTTTGCGACCACGCCCGACGCGCGCGTGCGCGGGTACAAGCAGGGCCGTTTCTCCTTCAACGTGCGGGGCGGCCGCTGCGATGCCTGCGAGGGCGACGGGATCGTGCGGATCGAGATGCACTTCCTGCCGGACGTGTACGTTCCGTGCGACGTCTGCAAGGGCCAGCGGTACAACCGGGAGACGCTCGAGGTCAAGTACAAAGGGCGGTCGATCGCCGACGTGCTCGACATGACGGTCGACGAAGGGATCGCGTTCTTCGACGCGATCCCGCGGATCCGGCGCAAGCTCCGGACGCTCGCGGACGTGGGACTCGGCTACATCAAGCTGGGGCAGCCGGCGACCACGCTCTCCGGCGGCGAGGCGCAGCGCGTGAAGCTGAGCACCGAGCTGTCCAGGCGGGACACCGGGCAGACCGTCTACATTCTTGACGAGCCGACGGTCGGGCTGCACTTCGCTGACGTGCACCGGCTGCTCGAGGTGCTGCATCGGCTGGTCGACGCGGGCAACACGGTAGTCGTTATCGAACATAACCTCGACGTGATCAAGACCGCCGACTGGATCGTCGACCTCGGACCGGAGGGCGGCGAGTTCGGCGGCACGGTGGTGGCGGAAGGCACGCCGGAAGAGGTGGCCCAGGTGGCGGCCTCCTACACCGGTCAGTACCTGAGACCGGTGCTGCGGGAAGCCGCCGCGGCCCGCGCGGCGCGAAGCGGCGCGCGGGCCGGCTCCAACGGACGGGACAGGCTGATCGCCGGCGGAGCCGGCAACGGGCGGTCCGCATCGCGCGGCCTGGTCAAAGCCCGGTGGGTTCGTCCGGCGCGCGCGCGAACGGGCGGGCGCCGCAGGCCCAAGAACTCATAAGGGAGGGCGCGATGGCGAAGCAGGCGGCGAACGCGCAGGAGGATGGACGCGGAGCGGGCCGAACGGCGCCGCAGGTCGTCCTGTGGATGGAAGGGGAGCGTGGCCCGCGGTTCGCCCTGGACACGGCCGGGATCGAGCGGGCCGGCGGGGTGACGCGGTTCGTCGCCTGCCGGACCGACGCCGAGCGCCTCGAGGCGGTGGCCGGTGCGCGCATCCTCGTCGCCGCCCACGTGAGGATTACCGAGGATCTGTACCGTGCGGGGCCGCGTCTGGCCGGCGTGATCCGTACCGGGATCGGGCTCGACACGGTGGACATCCCCGCCGCGACGCGGGCCGGGGTGTGCATCGCGCACGTGCCGGACTTCTGCTACGACGAGGTCGCCGACTCGACCTGGACGCTGCTGCTCGCGGTGGCGCGGAAACTGCCCGAAGCCGGCCGCCGCGTCCGGAGCGGCGAGTGGGTGCCGAACAACCTGCTGCCCGTGCACTCGCTGCGCGGCCGCACGCTCGGCCTCGTGGCGTTCGGCCACATCGGCCGCAAGGTGGCGGAGCGCGGACGCGCGTTCGGCATGCGGATCATCGCCGCGGATCCGTACCTGGATGAGGCCGCGATGGCCAAGGAAGGCGTGGAGAAGGTGTCGCTCGAGGATCTGCTCGGACGCGCCGACGTCGTCTCGCTGCACACGCCGCTCACGCCGGAGACGCGCGGCCTCATCAACGCGGCCGCTCTCGCCCGGATGAAGCCGGGCGCCATTCTGATCAACACGTCCCGCGGCCCGGTGGTCGACGAGCCCGCGTTGATCGAGGCGCTGCGGGCCGGACGGCTCGCCGGCGCCGGACTCGACGTGCTCGCCAGCGAGCCGCCGGCCAAAGACAATCCGCTGTTTGCGATGGAAAACGTCGTCCTGACACCGCACTCCTCGTCGACGACCGTGGAAGCGCTCGAAGACCTCGCGCGCAAGGTGAGCATGCAGGTCGTGCAGATGCTGCGCGGCGAGTGGCCGACGTATCTCGCCAATCGCGCCGTCCAGAAGGAGTCCAACGTCCGCCTGACGGCGGGCCGGGTGGCCCCGTCTGGGCGGGGCGGGGCGGCCGCGTCATGACGCCGAACCGCGCCAAGGCGCGCCTTCGCGAAGGGGGCGTCGCGATCGGCACGATGATCTCCGAGCTGCGGACCGAGGAGGTCTCCTACGTCCTCGCCGCGGCCGGATTCGACTTCTTCGTCATCGACACGGAGCACGCGTCCGCGGACTGGGAGACCGTGCAGACGCTCAGCCGCGCGGCGCGGAGCGCGGGCATCGCGCCGCTGGTCCGCGTCACCGACACCCTGTATTCGCTGATCGCCCGCGCCTTGGACGCGGGCGCCATGGGCGTGATGGTGCCGCACGTCGAGACCGCCGCCGACGCTCGCGAGATCGTGCGGTGCGTCAAGTATCCCCCGGTCGGGGAGCGCGGGTTCGGGCTTCGCGGCGCGGTGACGGACTACGGCCAGGTCTCGGCCGCCCAGGCGATCGAGTGGTCCAACGCGGAGACCCTCATCTTCGCGCAGATCGAGAGCGGCCGCGCTCTCGACAACCTCGACGACATCGCGGCGGTGCCCGGGATCGACGTTCTGCTGGTTGGGCCGAACGACCTGGCGCTGTCGCTGGGGGTGCCGGGCGACCTGATGCATCCGAAGCTGCAGGACGCGTATCGGCGCGTGGCGGAGGTCGCGACGCGCCACGGGATCGCGGGCGGGCTGCACCCCGGGGACCTCAAGGTGGTCGAGTGCGGGTGCACCGCGGGGATGCGCTGCCTGATGTACGCGTCGGACATCCGGATGCTGCTCGGCGCCGCCAAGCAGGCGGTGCAGGGCCTCCGCGCGCTCAAGCCCGCCGCGGCCCGCTGAGCCGCACGACGTCCCGGCGCTCGCGCGGACGGACCCGGTCCGCGCCGCCGGCCGTTTCCCGCGCACAGGTATAATCAATTTGTCATGAGTCAGGAGCCGTCGGTCCATACCGGGACGCCGCTCGCCGAGCGGGTGGCCAACCTCCCCGCGCAGCCCGGCGTCTACCTGATGAAGGACGGTGCCGGCCGGGTGATCTACGTCGGCAAGGCCTCGTCGCTCCGCGCGCGGGTGCGCCAGTATTTCCAGCCCGGCCACACCGACAGCCCCCGGATCCTGCATCTGATCTCGAAGATCCGGGACGTCGAGACCGTGGTCTGCGCCAACGAGGTCGAGGCGCTGATCCTGGAAGCGACGCTCATCAAGCGGCACCGGCCCTGGTACAACGTCCGCCTGGCCGACGACAAAGCGTATCCGTACCTCAAGCTCACCAACGAGCCGTTCCCGAAGATCGTGATGACGCGCAAGGTCGCCCGCGACGGCGCGAAGTACTTCGGCCCGTATCCGTACCACGAGCCCAAGCTGGTCGGCCGGACGATCCGGCTGATCCGCCGGCTGTTCAAGCTGCGGACCTGCAACCTCGAGATCACGCACGACCTGCCGCGGCCGTGCCTCGATTACTACATCGGCCAGTGCAGCGCGCCGTGCGTCGCGTGGGGCGCGAACGCGGAGCAGTACGCGGAGCAGGTGCGGCAGGCGGGGGAGTTCCTCGACGGCCGGCACGACGCGCTGCGCAAGGACCTCGAGGGCCAGATGACCGCCGCCGCGGAGGCCCTCGAGTTCGAGCGCGCGGCGGCCCTGCGCGACCAGCTGCGCGGCCTCGAGGCGCTGCAGGAGCCCCAGCGGATGGTGTCCGAGGGCGGCGAGGACCGGGACATCGTCGCCGCGGCGCAGGACGGCGATGCCGGCTGCGTCCAGATGTTCATGGTGCGCGGCGGGCGAGTGACCGGGCAGGAACACGTCATGCTGCAGGGAACGCGCGGCGTGCCGCCGGCCGAAACCCTGCGCGCCTTTCTTACGCAGTTCTACGAGGCCGCTACCACGGTGCCGCCCGAGATCCTGGTGCCGGAGCCGATCCCGGATCACGAGGTGATCGAGCGCTGGCTCGGCGAGCGGCGCGGCGCGCGCGTCCGCATCGTGCAGCCGCAGCGGGGCGACCGCACGCGGCTCGTCGCGCTCGCGCGCGACAACGCGGCGCTGCATCTCGCGCAGGAGGCGGTCCGGCGCGGCGGCGGCGCCGGCCCCGGCGTCCACGAACTGCAGGCCCTGCTGCGGCTCGAATCGCCGCCGGTGCGCATCGAGTGCTTCGACATCAGCAACTTCCAGGGCGGCGAAACCGTGGCGTCGATGGTCGTCGCCGAGGCCGGCCGCGTCCGTCCCCGGGAGTACCGGCGGTTCAAGATGAAGACGGCCGAGGGACCCGACGACGTGGCGATGATGCGGGAGGTTCTCGCGCGCCGGTTCGCGCGCGCACGCGAGGAGCAGGAACGGCTCGACCGCGACGAGCCGATCAGCCCGAAGTGGGCGGTGCTGCCGGACATCGTCCTGCTCGACGGCGGGCGCAGCCAGCTGAGCGCGGCGCGGGACGTGCTGTTCGAGTACAACCACATGATTCCGGCGATCGCGCTGGCGAAGGGGCAGGACCTCATCTACGTCGAGGGGCTGTCCGAGCCGATCGCGCTCCCGGCGGACTCGCCGGCGCTCCAGTTGCTGCAGCGGCTGCGCGACGAGGCCCACCGGTTCGCCAACACCTACCACCAGCACCTGCGGGGGCGCCGGATCGTCTTCTCGGCGCTGGACGAGATCCCGGGCATCGGCGAGCGCCGGAAGCGCGCCCTGATCCGGCACTTCGGCTCCGTGCGCGGCATCCGGGCGGCGAACGCCGCGGAGATCGCCGCGGTCGAGGGCATCGGCGCCGTCCAGGCCGAGCGCATCCACCGGTACCTGCGCGAGCATCCCGTCTCGCGCGGGACGAGCGGCCCCGCGTGACCGGCGTCCCTCGCGTGCTTCGGGCCCGCGGCCTCACCCTCGACGTCGCCGCGCGGCCGCTCGTGGTCGGCGTGCTGAACGCGACGCCGGATTCCTTCTACGATCACGGCCGGTACTACGATCGCGACCGCGCCGTCGCCCGCGCCGACGAGCTCGTCGCCGAAGGGGCCGACCTCGTCGAGGTCGGGGGGGAGACCGCCCGGCCGGGCCCCCCGGTGGATATCGCGGAGGAACAGCGCCGGGTGGTCCCGCTGATCGGCGCGCTCGCCGCGCGGCTGCCGGTGCCGCTGACCGTCGACACCTACAAGCCCGAGGTCGCGCGCGCCGCGGTCGACGCCGGCGCGGTGCTCATCAACGACATCAGCGGCCTCGCCGACCCCACGATGGCGGAGGTCGCCGCGGCGACCGGGGCGGCGCTTGTCGTGATGCACATTCAAGGCCGGCCGAAGGTCCGCCAGGCGGCGCCGCGCTACGACGCCGTGGTGGACGAGGTCTACGCGTTTCTTGAGGAGCGCGCCGCCCGGGCGCGCTCGCTGGGGGTGCCGGCCGATCGGCTGGTCGTCGATCCCGGCCTCAGCTTCGGCAAGACGCCGCACCACGACGTGGAAATACTGCGGCGTCTTCGGGAGTTTTCGCGATTGGGCTATCCGATCTATCTGGCGACGTCGCGCAAGAACTACATCCGCGATATCCTTGGGCTGCCGGTGGGCGAGCTGCTGGAAGGGACACTGGCCGCGGTCGCCTATGGCGTGGCCCAGGGCGCGCAGCTGGTTCGCACGCACGACGTGAAGGCGGTTGCGCGCGTGATTCGGATGACGCTCGCAATCGCTCGTGGTCCGGATGACGCCGCGGGTGCGCCGGCCGGCAGGAGCGACAAAGCCGTGGCGGCGGGCCGGGAGAGCGGCCTGGGAGAGGAGCACGGCGGATGAGACACGCGGGGCGCGCGAGGGCGCGACGCAACGGAGGGCTCCAAGACGGCTCGCGGCCGGCGGAATCCGGTCTGCGCGGCAGGTTCGCCGCCGGCAACGGTCGGTCCGACATCGATCGTCCGGCGATCCAAGACGCCGTCCGCACGATCCTGCGGGCGATCGGCGAGGATCCGGACCGTGAAGGCCTGCGCGAGACACCGCGGCGCATCGCCGACATGTACGCCGAAGTGTTCTCGGGGCTGCGGGCCGACCCGATCGAGTTGCTGACGGTCGGGTTCGACGAGGAACGGCACAAGGAGATGGTGATCGTCAAGGACATTCCCTTCGAGTCGTTCTGCGAGCACCATTTCCTGCCGATGCACGGCCTCGCCCACGTCGGATACATTCCCAACGGCCGAATCGTCGGCATCAGCAAGATCGCGCGGCTCGTCGAGATGCTGGCGCGGCGCCCCCAGGTGCAGGAGCGGCTGACGTCGCAGGTGGCGGACCTTTTAATGGAGGGTTTGAAGGCCCGCGGGGCGGCGGTCGTGATCGAGGCGACGCACCTCTGCATGACGATGCGGGGCGTGCGAAAACCGGGCAGCAAGGTCGTGACCTCGGCCAACCGCGGCATCTTCCGCGAGAACCCGAGCACCCGCGCGGAGTTCATGGCCCTGATCGGGCACGGCTAGGTTCCCCGGGCACCGGGACGCGACAGCGGACGGCCGCCTCTGCTATAATCGGTTCCGGCGGTGCGGGAGTAGCTCAGAGGTAGAGCGTCTCCTTGCCAAGGAGAAGGCCGTGGGTTCAAGTCCCATCTCCCGCTCCAACCCGACGGCGACGTAGCCAAGTGGCAAGGCAGGGGTCTGCAAAACCCCCATTCGGCGGTTCGAATCCGCCCGTCGCCTCCACCCTCTCATCAGGATGCGCGCGCAGGCTCTCGATGGCTCGCTGACCGCAAGGGCCCGCGCCGCACGCCGCGAACGTACCCCACTGGGCGAGTGTCGGAATCGGCAGACGAGGGGGACTTAAAATCCTCTGGCCTGATCGGCCGTGTGGGTTCGACTCCCACCTCGCCCACCGCGTGGTCGGAGCCCTGGGCAACGTCTAAACCCAGCCGGACCGGGGGGAGGCGGCCCTAATTCCCGCTTCTATTGTGATCTTCGCGAGATAAGACTACAGCGTGTAAGGTTTGCGCTTCCGTTGCATTTCCTCTCGCCGCTGTCTTGCTTGTTCAAGCAGATCCTCGCGGATATAGAGGTGAAAGACTCGCGCAGTCACTGATTCCTGAAGCGCGGCATCAAGCTCCGCAGGAGTACGAATCATGCGGTGCTCATTGCCGCCCACGCGCGTGAGCCAACTCGCTTCGGTTTCGTCCCGATACTTTATTTGCTCGGCGTCCCACGCTGCCCAATCGTTGAGGTCGATAAGGTGCAAGTCTCCGGCCAGGGCGGTGCCTCTGAAGAACCGTTCCGCCATTCGTCATCTCCTGGGCAAGCCACCAGCTTTCTATCCTAGCAAACGATCCGCTCAGCAGAAATCGTTCGACGGCACTTAAAATCCTCTGGCCCGATCGGCCGTGTGGGCTCGACTCCCACCTCGCCCACCAGAGCGGGACAGCCACGCCGAGCAGGCGCGAGGGGACCGCAGGCGCACCATCGTCAAGTGTGCACAGGCCGCGTCGCCGGATACCGCGGGATAGGTCCGTCGATGCCTCCGGTACGTCTGGAGCGCCCAGAGAAAGATCGAGTCCTTGCTGAAGATCGCGGTGCGGAGATTCTCCCGGTTGCCCGCCCATAACTCCTGGTGGGTGATCACCCGACGCACGGTCCGGCGCAGGAGCCGCCAGAGAATGACCGGGAGCGAATAATCGAGCCATACGATCGTGTCCGCACGGTTCCAGACGATGTCCCGCACCGCGCCGTAGTTTCCATCGACGACCCACGCTTCGCCCTCCACCGCCTGCGCGACCCGGAGACGGAACTCCTCGGGGGGCGTGCTCGTCCAATTCGAGTTCCAGTGGAGCGCGTCCAGCTCGACATGCGCGCACCCCAATCGCTCGGCGAGCCGCCGCGCCAGCGCCGTCTTGCCGGACCCGGTCGTCCCGACGACGACAATCCGCCGCATGCCATCCAGTCTACCGGGTTTGCGGCGCGGGTGCGATGCCGGCTAGTCGGCGAACGGCGCCTCGCGGACAAGAAGGCTCAGGCGGACGGTCGCGGGAGGCAGGCACGCGGTTTCGCTGCACGCCTGATAGCGGACGGCGATCTCGGGCCGCAGGTCGCCGGTTCCGGCCGCGACGGCGAACGTCACCGGCATCTGTCCCCGAATCGTCCCGTCGAGCACCGAGAACACGTCGTCCAGGCCCTCGGCGCGGTGCGGGTGCCCGGCCGGCCACGCGGGCGTACCGGCATCGACGCCGGCCAGCGGCGCGAGCTCGGCGCCGAGCGCGGTGTACCCGGCCGGGATCGGTGCCGTGTACACGTGCCACCCGTCGGTGATCGTCACTTCGAGGGTCAAACGCAGCTGTTGATACGGGCGGTACTCCGGCGAATCGAAGTAGCCGCGCACCCTGACGGCCTCGCTCTGTGCCACCATCTCGGGGCCGTGCCGCGGAGCGGCGATGCCCAGGGCCGATTCCAGCAGGCCGGTTCCGGTGTCCCGGATCCGGTACTTCGGATGGAACCGCTTCTCGGCGACGATGCCGTCGCGCTCGAGCAGGAAGACGGCCGGATAGGCGACGCCGCGCTGGTCGTCCCGGACCTGGCGCCCGAACTCGGCATGGTGGCGGTCCAGATCGTCGTCGAGCATCCCGAGGTCCCGAATGACGCGGCTGCCCTCGTCGGCGAGGAGCGGGTACGTGATGCCGTGCTTCGCGGCAAAGGCGGCCAGCGTCTCCACCGGGTCGTAGCTGATCGCAAACAGCGCGGTGCCGGCGCGGGCGAGGTCGGCGGCGATCTTTTGCAGCTCCACGAGCTGCGTTTTACAGTAGGGTCACCACCGCGCGCTGCGGTAGAAGACGACAAGCGCCCTACGGCCTCCGCGCGCCTCTTGAAGGCGTACGGGCGCCCCGGTTTGATCGGGCAGCGTCACATCGGGAAACCGCGCCCCGACGGCGGGACCTTTCCGGTTCAGTTCATCTGACATGACGCCTCCTCAATCGCGGGCCGTACGCGGGCCGGCTGCGGTCGACCGTACCGGTCCGTTGTGACGATTTGATAAAGCCGGCGGCGGACCTTTATCGAACCTTTACAGGACTATTGCACGATGCGACGGGATGGCCCGGCCGCGGACGTACTGGCTACGCCGTAGGCCGTCGGCGGGCAGGGGGACCCACGTGACGGGACGGAATCAGCCCACGGTGCTGGTCGTCGACGACGATCACAAGCTCATCGCGCTCGTCCGGATGTACCTCGAGCGCGACGGGTTTACGGTCATCCCGGCGTACGACGGGCGCCAGGCGCTGGACTTGTTCGCGCGGCACCGCCCCGGCTTCGTGATCCTCGACGTCATGCTGCCGGAGATGGACGGCGTCGCCGTGTGCCGGGCGCTGCGCAAGCGCTCCGAGGTGCCGATTCTCATGCTCACCGCGCGGGTCGAGGAGAGCGACAAGCTGTCGGGCCTCGCGGTCGGCGCGGACGACTACGTCACGAAGCCGTTCAGCCCGCGGGAGCTCGTGGCCCGGGTGCACGCCATCTTGCGGCGGGCCGGCGCCGGCGGGGCGCCCGCGGCGCGGATCGTCCGGGGCGGCCTGCTCATGGACCTCGAGCGGCACGCGGTCTTCGCCGGCGGCCGGGAAGTGCGCCTCACGGTGATCGAGTACAAGCTGCTGCAGGCGCTGATGGAGTTTCCCGGCCGCGTGTTCACCCGCGAACAGCTGCTGACGCACGTGTACGCGTTCAACGAGGCCGCGGTCATCGACCGGACGGTCGACGTGCACGTGGGCAAGCTGCGGGAGAAGCTGGGCGACGATCCCGTCCGCCCGCGGTACATCGAAACGGTGCGGGGAGTCGGCTACCGGCTGCTCGAGCCGACGCGCCCGAAACGTGCGGGATAAGCTGCTCTGGCGGCTCCTCGGCGCGCAGCTGCTGGTGATCGCCATCGCCGTGGCGATCTCCGGCGCGCTCATCATGGACCGCGCCGCGCAGTTCTTCATGGTCATCATGACGCGCTACCACATCGACCCCACGGTCGTGGAGCAGGACTTCGTACACGCGGTGCAAAGCGTGCTCGTCGCCGGCAGCGTCGCGGCCGCGGCGGTGGCGATGCTGCTGGGGTGGATCCTCGTCCGCCGCCTGGTCCGTCCGATCTCGGATATGATGCTGCTCGCCGAACGGATCGCCGCCGGCGACTACGCGCAACGGGTCGCCACGCGGGGACCCGACGAGCTCGTGCGGCTCGCCGACTCCCTCAACCGCATGGCGGCGTCGCTGGAGCGCGTCGAGTCGCTTCGCCGCGACCTCGTCGCGAACGTGGCGCACGAGCTGCGCACCCCGCTCAGCACGCTGCAGGGCTACCTCGAAGGGCTGCGGGACGGCGTGGTGCCGGTCAGCCGCGAAACGCTCGCCTCGCTGCACGAGGAGGTGCTGCGGCTGGTCCGACTCGTGGATACGCTGCAGCAGCTCAGCCGCTTCGACGCGCGGATGTCCGGACTGCAGCGCACGCGGTTCGACGCCGGCGTCCTCGCGCAGCAGATCGCGGCGCTGTACCATCCGGAATTGAGCGTCCGGAACCTGCGCGTGACCGTCGTTCCGGGCACGCCGCGGCCCGAGGTGGAGGCCGACGCCGACCTCGTCGGCCAGGCCCTGCGCAACCTGCTCGACAACGCGCTGCGGTACGCGTCCGCGGGCACGGACATCATCGTGCGGGCGGCCGCGTTCGACGGGGGCGTCCGGCTGGCGGTGGAGAATACCGGGGAGAGGATCGCCCCCGACGACCTGCCGCACATCTTCGAGCGGTTCTATCGCGGGGAGAAGTCACGCTCGCGGGACACCGGCGGAGCGGGGATCGGCCTGGCGCTCGTGCAGGAGATCGCGCGCGCCCACGGCGGGGACGCGGGCGCAGAGAGCGCGCATGGACGCACGATCGTCTGGTTGACGCTGTCCACCACGGGCCACTGATCCGGACCGGGGCGGCGCCGCGCGGGAGGGCTTGATGACCGACGTTCGACCGCTCACGCACGCGGATCTCGACTGGGTCCCGGCGCTCGCCGACGGGGCCTTCTGCCGGGTATCGGAAGCGCTGTACGGGCGGCCGCGGACGCCCCCGATGTTCCCGCCGCACATGTTCCCGTACCGGCTCGCCGTGGACCCGAAGGGCTGCTACGCGGCCTTCGACGGCGGCCGTCCGGTCGGCGTCCTGTTCTCCGTCGCGCGCGGCCCGTTGGCCTGGGTCGGTCCGATCGCCGTCGCGCCCGACGCCGAGGGCCGCGGAGTCGGCCAGGCGCTGACGAGCGCCTGCCTCGAGGGGTGGGCCGGGCGCGGCGTCCGGCTCGCCGGCCTCGAGACGTTTCCGTCGAGTCCGAAGCATCTTCATCTCTATGCGAAGCTGGGGTTCCGGCCGGGGTGGACCGGTCTCGGCGTCCGGAAGGAGTGGAGCCCGCCGCCGGCAGCCGCCCAATGGCCGGACGGCGTGGCGATCTCGGGCGACCCGCCGCCGCTCGACTTCGTCTATCCCGGGCTGGATCTGCGCGCCGAGGCCGAGACGACGCGGCGTCAGGAGATCGGCGAGTTGTTGGTGACGGACGGGGGTTGCGCGCTGTGCCACGTGCGCAGCACCTTTCATCCCCGGCCGGGAAACACGTTCGTGCCGTTCGTGGCCGCCCGTGATGCGGCGGCCTTCAACCGGTTGCTGCAGGCCGTGGAGTGTCTCGCGGCGCGGGCCGGGTGCCATGCGGTGAGCCTGCGCCTGCCGGGTTCGTGCTGGCGCGCGTACCGGCATCTCGCGGAGCGCGGATACCGCGACATGGGAGCGATGCTTCGGATGAAGCGCGGTGAGCGGCCGGACTACGATCACGCGGACCTGTTGTATGGCGACAACTGGCTGTAGACGCGTGCCGGCCGGCAGACGGCCGACAACGAGGTAGCTCCACCGCGGCCGGGGTCAGCGGCTGCCGGGCACGCGACCGGTGAGGTTCGGCTGGCGGAGCTCGCGCAGCGCGCGGGCGAGGTACGGGGCCGCGTCGGACGGGCGCTTCTGGTCGATCAGGAATTCGCCCAGTTCGTTTGCGGCGGAGGCCAGATCGGCGCGCATGTCGAGGTGTTCGAACGACGCGATCGCCTGCTTGTAGTGCCGCACCGCGTCGGCCGGGTGTCCCTGCGCCCGTGTGAGCCGGGCCCGCACGAGGGTGATCCGCGCCGCCTCCGTGGTGTCCTTGAGCCGTCGGGTCAGGCGCTCCGCCTCGGTCAACGCCTCTTCCGCGTCCGCCAGGGCGCCGGTCGCTACCAGCGCCCGGGCCAGCTCCGTCAGGCTGCGCGCGCGTCCGGGGTCGTCGCCGAGCTGCTGTTTGATGTGCAGGCTGCTCCGCAGCTGTTCGATCGCGTCCTGCACGTCGCCGCGTTCGAGCAGCATGATTCCCATGCTCGTCCGCGCCTGCGCGAGGAGCCGGATGTCTTCGAGCAGCTCGAAGATGTGTTCCGCGCGCGCCAGGTGCGCGAGGGCGGCGTCCGGACGCCCGGCATCGCGATGCGCGATGCCGAGCTGGACATGGACGAGGCCGATGCGGCGCAGGTCCTGCGTCGGCTCGAGCAGGGCGAGCGCCTCACGGTACCAGCGCGCCGCCTCTTGATGCTCGCCCGCCTCCTGATAGGTGTTGCCGAGGTTCAGCAGCAGCGCCCCCGCGAGCGACGCGTCCGGTTCGCCGTCCGCCTGCACCCGGCGGTGCGCCTCGAGGAAGTGCTCCCGGGCCGCCGTCAGGTCGCGCTCGTAGTAGGCGATCAGTCCGAGCACGTGGCTGATGCGCGCGAGCTGACGGGGCTCCTGGATCTCGCCGGCCAGATCGCGCGCGCGCGCGACGTTCTGGCGGGCGAGGTCGAACTGCCGGAGGCCGGCGAGCGCGGAGCCGAGGCCGCAGCACGCCTCCGCCTCGGCGTTCTTGTCGTCGTGCTGCTGGGCGATCGTGCGGGTTTGCGTGAACGTCTCCGCGGCCTGGGTGAAATCGCCCTGCTTGAGCAGCGCCCAGCCGAGGCTCAGCAGCGTCTGGAGCGCCCGGCGGCCGAGCGGCGTGCTCTCCTCGAGAAAGTACCCGATCGGCCGCTGCAGCCGCTTCGCGAGCAGGATCAACGTCTCGATCGACGGCTTCGCCCGGTCTTTTTCGATGAGGCTGATGAAGCCCTTCGTGAGGTCGGTGCCGCCGAGCTGCGACTGCGTGAGGCGCAGTTCCTTGCGCCGCGCGCGGATCCGTTCACCGAGCGACAGCATCCTGTTCCTCCGGACTGGTCGGGTAGATGATGGTTGAGGCGTGCTCCCGAACCCCGCGCGAGTTAGGCTCAAGGGCACGCGCTTCCTCCGACAATCCGTCAACCGGGTCTACGGACGGTTTAATGGTACAATATACGCACTGACGCTGCAGGCTCTGTTATAATCGGCTGGGCCGGCCGAGGCTGCGGGAGGCCGCAGCGCGGCCGGAGATCCACGAGCCTACGGCGCGAACCGGGACGCCCAGACGGGCGCCCGGAGGCGGTGCCGTGGAAGCGCGGGCCCACGTAGCTCAGGCGGCAGAGCGTGTCCTTGGTAAGGACAAGGTCACCGGTTCGAATCCGGTCGTGGGCTCCAGGAACAGCCCCCCAGCCCGATCATCGCGGGGTTTTTTCTTTGCAGTGACGACCGTTAGGGAGGCCGGAGATGGCGAAGGCGAAATTTGAGCGGACGAAGCCGCACGTCAACGTGGGGACGATCGGGCACGTAGATCACGGAAAGACGACGTTGACGGCGGCGATCACGGGGGTGCTGGCGAGCCTGGGGAAGAC
>DASYXS010000017.1:0-43568 GCA_035934535.1 bacterium | reverse complement strand
GCCGAACTGGCCCACATCACGGCCGCGCTCGACGCCCGCCGCAGCGCGCTTCGGGCGCTGCGCGACGAGCACGAGCATGGCGAGGCGCACCGCGACCAACTGCTGGCCGAGGGCCGCCGGGTGGAGATGGAGCGCGAAACGCTCCGGGCGCGCCTCGCGTTTCTCGAGGAGGCGCACGCGCAGTTCCGCGGCTACGACGCCGGCGCCCGTGATCTGCTCCTCGCCCGCCGGCGCGAGCCGGAGCGCTTTCCGGCGCTGCGGGCCGTCGTGGCCGAGGTGATACGGGCGCGGCGGGAGATCCGTCCGGCCGTCGAGGCCGCGCTCGGCGCGGCCGCCTCGGCGCTGATCGTCGGGACGATCGAGGACGCGCACGCATTGCGGCAGGCCCTTGGCGGGGAGGCCGGTGAGATCGCCTTTCTGCCCCTCGCGCTCGTCCGGCCGCTGCCGGCGCCGGCGCTTCCCGAGCAGGCCGCCGCAGACCCCGGGTTCGCCGGCCGGGTCCTCGACCACATCGAGGTCGAGGAAGAGCACGCCGCCGCGGTCCGCGGCCTCTTGGGCGACGCCGTGTTCGCGCGCGACCTCGAGGCGGCCGTGCGCATCCGCGCCGCCGGCTTCGAAGGCCGGGTCGTCACGCTCGCCGGCGACGCGGTGTCGGCGCTCGGCGTTGTGACCACCGGCCGCCGCGCGCCGGGCCAGACCGGGACGGTCGGACGGGCCGAGGAAATCGCCGCCTCGCGCGCCGCGCTCGACCGGTTGGAGGCGGCGGCGCGCGACTGCGCCGCGAGGGTCGACGCCGCGATGGCGCGGCTCCGGGAGATGGACGCGGCGGTCGTGGCCGCGGACGCGGGCATCACCGAGGAGAGCGACCGACGAAGCGACGCCGACCGGCGTCTCGTGCTGCTCGACGCCGAACGCGCGCGCATCGATGACGAGCTCGCCGCGCTGGCCGCGGAAGCGCGCGCGGCGGAGGACGCGGTGCGCGAACACGAGCGGGCCCGGGACCGGCTCGCCGCGGAGGCCGCCGCGCTCGAGCAGCGGATCGCCGGGCTGGAGGGCGAGACCGAAGGTCTTTCGACCCGGCTGCGTGACCAGGCGCTCGCCGCCCGGGCCGCCCGGGAGGCGCTCACGGAAGCGCGCGTTGCCATTACCGAGCTGGACGGGCGCCGCGCCGGCCTGCGGACCCGCGTCGCCGAGCTCGAGCGGGGTCTTGCCGCGGCGGACGAACGGCGCCGCGCGATCGAGCTGGAAGGGACCGGCTTGGACGCGGACGCCGCGGCCCTCGGCGCGGAGGAGGCGGCCGCGCGGGAGCGGTGCGCCGCGCTGACCGGGGAGGGCCGTCGCCTCGAGGCGTCACTCGCGGCTCTCGACGAGGAGCGCGCCGCCGTCGCGGGACGCCGGGCCGAGGTGGAACAGCAGCACGCGGACGCGGCCGGCCGCGCCGAGGCGCTCGCGGAAGACGTGCACCGCGTCGAGCTCCGGCAGGCCCAGGTGGACGCGGAGATGGGCAGCGCGCGCCGGCGCATCGAGGAAGAGTTCGGCCTGCCGTTCGACCGCGCCGCCTCCGAAGCGCCGGAATCGATCGAGCGCGACGAGACCCTCGGCCGCATCGAGGCGCTGCGCGGCCTCATCGCGTCGCTCGGACCGGTCAATCTGATCGCGATCGAGGAGCACCGCGCCGCGGTGGCCCGTGCGGACGCGCTGCGCCGGCAGTACGACGACGTGACGAGCGCCCTCGAGGCCCTGCGCGGTTTGATCGCCGATCTCGAGACGGTGATCCGCGCGCGGTTCGAGGAGACCTACCGCGCCGTCAACGAGGAGTTCAGCGCCCTTTTCGTGCGGCTCTTCGGCGGCGGCCGTGCCGGGCTGGATCTTGTGACGGTGGACGGCAGCGACGAACCCGGCATCGACATCGTCGTGCAGCCGCCGGGGAAGAATCTTCGGAGCCTGAGCGCCCTGAGCGGCGGCGAGCGCGTCATGGTGTCGCTCGCGTTGATCTTCGCGATGCTGCGCGTGCGGCCGAGCCCGTTCTGCGTCTTCGACGAGGTGGAAGCGGCGCTCGACGAGGCGAATACGCGCAAGGTGGCCCAGGTGCTGCGGGAGCTCGCCGAGCAGACGCAGATCATTATCATCACGCACAACAAGGCGACCATGGAGTCGTGCGACGTGCTGTTCGGCGTGACGATGGAGGAACCCGGGGTCTCACACATCGTGTCGGTCCGCCTCCAGGAGGCCGCGGAGGCGGCCGGAGGGCCTGCGCCGACAGGAGAGGACCTCCAGGTCGAGCAGCAGCCGGTCGGTTGAGCGCGGCCGGCTCGACGGGGACCGCGGCCGCGGGGACGCAGCGATGATGGCAGGGAGCGGATGGTTCGGCCGGTTCCGCGAGGGCCTGGCGAAGACGCGCCAGGCCCTCGCCGCGCAGCTCGACGGTCTGCTCGGGCGCGAGATCGACGAGTCGTTCTACGATGACCTGGAGGAGGCGCTGCTCGCCGCGGACCTCGGCGTCCACGCGACCGAGACAGTTATCGCGCGCCTGCGAAGCCGCGCGCGCTCCGGCGAATTGGGCGCCGCGGCGCGGACGCCCGAGGGCCTGCGGCAGGCGCTCGCCGAGGTCGTGCTCGCCTCCCTCGGCGATCCCGCGCCCCTCCGCCTCGAGCCGCGGCCGGCCGGCATCGTCGTGCTCGGGGTCAACGGCGCCGGCAAAACGACAACGATCGGCAAGCTCGCCCACCGCCTCCGCGCCGACGGCCGCCGCGTGATCGTCGCCGCCGCGGACACGTTCCGGGCCGCGGCGATCGACCAGCTGGCGGTGTGGACCGACCGCGCCGGGGTGGAGCTCGTGCGGCACGCGGAGGGCTCCGACCCGGCCGCCGTCGTGTACGACGCCGCGCAGGCCGCGCGCGCCCGCCACGCCGACGTCCTGATCGTCGACACGGCGGGCCGCCTCCACACGAAGACCAACCTCCTCGAGGAGCTCAAGAAGCTCGACCGCGTGCTGCGGCGCGAGCTGCCCGACGCCCCGATCGAGTCGCTCCTCGTGCTGGACGCGACCACCGGGCAGAACGGGATCGCGCAGGCCCGGCAGTTTGCCGCGGCGCTTCCGGTGACCGGGGTCGTGCTGACCAAGCTCGACGGGACCGCGCGCGGCGGCATCGCCGTCGCGATCGCCGACGAGCTCAAGCTGCCGGTGCGGCTCGTCGGGTTCGGCGAAGGGATGGACGACCTGCAGCCGTTCGATCCGAAGGCGTTCGTCGAGGCCCTGCTGGCATCATAAGGCGCGAGGGGAGGGACGCGTATGGACGCGATGCCGGGCGCCGGGATGGTTCACCTTCGCAGCCGGCACTCAGCGCCGGACACACTTGAGCGGTTGGAATCGTCGCTGCGCGCGCACGGCCTCAAGATCTTCGGCCGGATCGATCACAGCGGGGAGGCGGAGAAGGTAGGATTGACGATGCGCCCCACCCAGGTGCTCATCTTCGGCAGCCCCAAGGCCGGCACGCCCTTGATGGCGGCCGCGCCGACCCTGGCCATCGATCTGCCGCTCAAGGCGCTGGTCTGGGAAGACGCCGCCGGCGCCGTCTGGCTCTCCTACAACACTCCGGAGTACCTCCGTGAGCGGCACGATGTGCCGGAGGAACTCATTAAGAACATCGCCCGAGCCGGCTCACTTCTGAAACAGGCCGCGGAGTCGTGAACCCCAACCGGGTCACCGACCATCTTGCGAATGAGCGCACGTTTCTCGCGTGGCTGCGCACCGGGCTCGCCGTGGCCGTGTTCGGGTTTGCGATCGGCCGCTTCGCGATTGCCATCCGCCAATTGACCGAGGCGGCGGGGCGCCCGGTCCCGACCTCGGGCGTGTCGGTCTGGTTCGGCACGGCCGCCATCGTGGCCGGCGTGGCGCTGATGTTGATGGGGCTGTTTCGCTACCGCCAGACGCGGCGGCAGCTAGACGCCGGCCAATTCGCCGCGGCCGGCTTCCTCATCGATTTCGCCGGCGTGCTCGCCGCGTTGTTCGGCGTTGCCCTGGCCGCCTATTTGATCTACGTAGGATTCCGGTTGTAACCGCCGGCAGGCCGTTCGGAGGGGTTGAGCGGACGGAAGTGTAAACTCCGGTTGATGTCCGGACGTGCCGCTCCCCGGCGTGCTCGACCCGCACCGGCTGCCCCCCGCCGCTCCGACGGGTGGCTCGCGGACGCGATCGCGGTCGTCGACGGATGGTTGGCGTATCAGCGCGCGAAGCAGCGGATTCCGGCGCTGAGCATCGGGGTGGTCCACGGTGACGCCGTGGTCTTCAGCCGAGGCTACGGCTACGCGGACGAGACGGCCCGTCGGCGCGCGACCGACGCCACGGGCTACCGGATTGCCTCCATCTCGAAGGTCTTCACCGCCACCGCGGTAATGCAGCTCGTCGAACGGAACGCCGTCCGGCTCGACGAACGCGTGGAGCGGTACGTTCCGTGGATCCGTGCGCGGAGCGGAACGGCCGGATCCATCACGGTTCGGCAGTTGCTTTCCCACACCGCGGGCGTGGAGCGCGACGGCACGCCGCACTGGGTCACCGACCGGTTTCCGACGCTCGAGCAATTGAAGGCGCGCGCCGCGAACGGCATCGCCGTCCTCCCGCCGCTGGAACGATGGAAGTACTCGAACGTCGGCTACGCGCTGCTGGGGCAGGTCGTCGCGGCCGCCTCCGGACAGCCCTACGAAGAGTACGTCCGCGCGAACATCACCGCCCCGCTGCGCCTGCGGCACACCGGGTTCGCCATCACGCCGGGCGTGGTCAAGACGCTGGCGGTCGGCTACGGGAGAGACCGGCCCGGCGGGCCGCGTGAGATCTTCGGCAACCCGGACACCAACGCGTTCCGCCCCGCCGCCGGACTCGTGTCGACCGCGGCGGACCTGTGCGCGTTCATGTCGGCGCAGTTTCCCGGCAGCGGGCGGCTGCTGAACGACCTCAGCAAACGCGAGATGCAGCGGCCGCAGTGGCTGCGGGCGGACGACGGGCACTACGGCCTCGGGTTCGCCATCTGGCCGCTGGACCGCGGGTCCGTCGTCGGCCACGGTGGGGGCTTTCAAGGCTTCTCGACCGCGATCGGAATGGACACGGCCCGGCGGATCGGCGTGGCGGTGCTCACCAACGTGATCGAGCCGCAGGCAAAGCCGCTGCTGCTCGGCGTGTTCGAAACGATGTACGAGTGCCTGACGCGGATGGAGCGGCGCCCGGGCCGGCCGTCCGGCCGCGCGGCGCTGCGGCGGTACGCGGGGCGGTACGCGGCCAGGTGGCTGGAGCTCGATCTGGCGGTGATCGGCGACCGCCTCGTGGCGTGTCATCCGGACAGCGACCGTCCGCTCCGCGACGCGAGCGAACTGGAACCGCGGGGTCCGGGGCGCTTCGAGATCGTCGCCGGTCCCGGGACAGGCAACGTCGGCGAAGCCGTGGTGTTTCAGGTCGACCGCGCGGGCGTCGTGCGCGGCCTCCGGTGGGGCCCGAGTCCCATGCGCCGCGTGCGGAGCAGCGCCGCGCCGTAGCCCGCCGCGCGGGGCCCCCGAGGGTCGCACTCGTTCACGCGGCTGTGCTATAATCGCGTCAAGGACAATGCCTTTACAGAAGATACCTTCCGCCCCGCGGCTCAACGGCCGCGCCCGCAGCCTCGCCGATCGGACGGCCGTGATCCGGTTGTTCGACGCGTACGCCGGCCTGCTGACCGCCCGCCAGCAGCGGCTGGTGCGCATGTACTACCACGAGGATCTGTCGCTCGGCGAGATCGGCGGCCGGCTCCGGGTCAGCCGGCAGGCCGTGTTCGACAGCCTGCGCCGGTCGGTGGACGAGGTGCGGCACCTTGAGGACCGGCTCCGGGTCCTCGCGGACGCCGGGCGGAACGGCCGTGAGCGCCGGGATCGCGCGGCGGCTCGTCTTTTCGCGGTCGAGCGGGCGGCCGCGCGCCTGACCGCGGCGGGCGCGGCGACCGGACCGCTCCTGCGGGCCCTGCGGGCGCTGCGCGAGGTGATGTGACCACGACCGCGTCGCCCCGCCTTGGCGGGACTAGCCGGCGAGATGCGCCGGCGTCGCACTATTTCACCCCGGCCTCGCCGGCGCCCGTGCGCGAGCGGACGGTCCGCTTCCAGGATGGCGGCCGCGAGTTCCGGTTGCGCACCGCGGCGGGCGTGTTCTCGCGCGGCGGCGTCGACCGCGGGACGCGCCTTCTGCTGGAGGCGGTGGATCCCGCGGACGCGGGAACGATCCTGGACCTCGGCTGCGGATACGGCGCGCTCGGGATCGTGATGGCCGCGCGTGCTCCGCACGCTCGGGTGACGCTCGTCGACATCAACCCGCGCGCCGCATCACTCGCCGCGGCCAACATTCGCGACAACGCGGTCGCCAACGCCGAGGCGCAGACCGGTGACGGCTGCGCGCCGGTCGGAGACGCGCGCTTCGATCTGATTCTGCTCAACCCGCCCATCCGCGCCGGCCGGGCGGTGGTCCTGCGTCTCCTCGGCGAGGCGCACGCGCATCTGACGCCCGGCGGACGGTTCTATCTCGTCGCGCGCACGAGCCAGGGCGCCCGGACGCTCGCCCGGTGCATGGGCGAGGTCTTCGGCCGCGTGCGCGAGGTGGAGCGGGGCGGGGGATTTCGCGTCTACGAGGGCCGCGATGTTTGAACAGCTGCAGACCCGGCTCGGCGGCATCCTGAACCGCCTGCGCGGGCGCGGGGCGCTGTCCGAGGCGGACGTCGAACAGACGCTGCGCGAGATCCGTCTCGTGCTGCTCGAGGCCGACGTCAACCTCAAGATCGCGCGCGACTTCGTCGCCCGCGTGCGCGAGGCCGCGGTGGGACAGGAGGTCTGGAAGAGCCTGACCCCGGGCCAGCAGGTCGTGCAGATCGTCCACGCCGAGCTTGTCCGGCTGCTCGGCGCGTCGCATCGCGCGCTCGTGCCGGCGCCGCAGCCGCCGACCGTGGTTCTGCTCGCGGGCCTGCACGGGACGGGGAAGACGACGACGGCCGGCAAGCTCGCCGTCCACCTCAAGAAACGCGGGCGGGAGCCGGTGCTGGCCGCGGCGGACCTCTCGCGGCCGGCCGCGGTTCGCCAGCTGGAGATCGTGGGCGAGCGGGCGGGGGTGCCGGTCGTGACGCCCGCGGCGGGCGAAGACGCGGTCGCCGTCGCGCGCCGCGCGCTCGAGGTATGCCGCAGCCGGGTCGCCGATACCCTCATTGTGGACAGCGCGGGCCGCCTCCACGTCGACGAGGACCTTGTCGCCGAGCTCGTGCGCATCCGCGAGGCCGTCGCCCCCCATTACACCCTGCTCGTCCTCGACGCGATGGCGGGGCAGGACGCGGTGCGCATGGCCGAGGGGTTCCACCGCGCGGTGCCGCTCGACGGCGTGATCCTCACGAAGCTCGACGGCGACGCGCGCGGCGGCGCCGCCCTGTCCGTTGTGGCCACGCTTGGGGCGCCGATCCTCTACGTCGGCACCGGCGAGCGTCTCGACGCGCTCGAGCCGTTCCACCCGGACCGCATGGCGTCGCGGATTCTCGGGATGGGCGACGTGCTCACCCTGATCGAGAAGGCCCAGGAACAGGTGACGGCCGACGAGGCGCGCGAGATGGAGCGCAAGCTGCGCCGGGCCGACTTTACGCTGGAGGACTTCACGAAGCAGCTCCGGCAGGTCAGGGCGATGGGCCCGATCGACCAGGTCCTCGCGATGATCCCGGGATTCAGCGCCCGGCGCGCGGGCCTGCCGGGCGGGGGTGAACTCGACGAGCGCGCGCTCGGTCGCATCGAGGCGATGATCAACTCGATGACACCGGCCGAGCGCCGGCATCCCGATGTGATCGACGGGAGCCGCCGCCGCCGGATCGCCCGCGGGAGCGGGACCTCCGTGCAGGAGGTGAACCGGCTGCTGCGCCAGTTCGCCGACGCCAAGAAGATGCTGAAGCAGATCGAGAGCATGGGACGGCGCGCCGGAAAACTCGGCAAGCTTCCGACGCCGTTGGAGCCGTACGACAGGTGAGGAGGGACTGGAGATGAGCGTCAAGATCCGGCTGACGCGGCGGGGGGCCAAGGGCCAGCCGTTTTACCGGTTGGTGGTGGCGGATTCCCACAGCCCGCGCAGCGGCAAGTATCTCGACAACGTGGGCTACTACAACCCGCGGACCGAGCCGTCGACGATGCACGTCAACACGGACAAGGTGCTGGCATGGCTGCGCAAGGGGGCCCGGCCGTCGGACGCCGCCCGCGTCATCCTCGAAAAGACCGGCGTCCTGCGTCAGTGGGAAGAGAGCCGGGCCAAGGCGCCGCGGTGAAAGCCCTCGTCGAGCTCGTGGCGAGGTCGTTGGTCGACCATCCCGACGCCGTCGTCGTAGAAGTTGTCGACGGCCCGCAGACGGCCACGATCGAAGTCCGGGTCGCGGCGGACGACGTCGGCAAGCTCATCGGCCGCGGCGGCCGGATCATCAAGGCGATTCGGACGCTGGCGCGGGCCGCGGCGACGGGCAGCGGCAAGCGCGTGAACGTGGAGGTCCTGCGGCCGTAGAGAGGCCGGACGAAGGGGGATAGACATGCCAACCATTACGGTGCAGCGGCCGGTCGTGATCAAGACGATCGTGACAGAGAGTTTCAAGCGGCTGTACGTCGCCGATCTCGAGGACGCGATCAAGCGCGTCGACGCGGTGGTGCAGCAGATCGACGTGCAGGCGAGGCGGTTCGACCTCGAGCGGCAGGTCTCGCCCCAGTCCCGCGCGGTGCGCCAGCAGCTCGAGATCGAGCGGGCGCGTCAGGACGCGGCGCGCGTGGAGTTCACCGCGAGGCTCCGCGAGGCGCAGGAGCTCAAGCTCAACGAGGAGTTCACGCAGGGCACGATCGAGGGCATCGCCGAGCTCGCGGTCGGCGACAACCTGTTCGACAAGATCTCGCGCGCGGAGATCGTGGTGAAGGACGGGATCGTGATGGAGATTCGGGAAGGCGCCCCGGCCGCATCGCCGTCCGTCTCGCCCTCGGGCCTGATCGTCCCGGCCGATTCCGCGGCCGGCCACCATGAAACCTAAGCCCGGCGCCTGACGGCCGTCCGGGACACGGCGTGGCGGCTTCGCGCGGCCGGCGTGACGGGCTCATCGTCGTGGGCGAGATTACCCGTCCACACGGCGTGCGCGGCGCGCTGCGCGTGTTGCCGGTCACCGATTTCCCCGAGCGGCTCCTGCGGTTGCGGGAGGTGGCGCTCGTGCAGGGCGGACGCGCCCGCACGGTGGCGGTGGAGGCGGCGGAGCCGGCCGGCCGGTTCGTCGTCATGAAGCTGGCCGGCGTCGATACCCCGGACGCCGCGGCGGCGCTGCGCGGCGCCACGATCGAGGTGCCGGCGGCGGACGCGGTGCCGCTGCCGCCCGGACAGTTCTACGTCTTTCAGATCGTCGGCCTCCGCGCGCGAACCCCCGGCGGCGAGGTGCTGGGCGAGGTCGTTGACGTGCTGCGCACCGGCAGCAACGACGTCTACGTCGTGCGTTCGTCTACCGGGACGGAGACGCTGCTGCCGGCCGTCGAGGGCGTGATCGAGGCGATCGATCTGGCCGCGGGCGAGGTCGTCGTGCGTCCCCCGGAGTGGTCGTGATGCGCATCGACGTGGTGACGATCTTTCCGGAAGTGTTTCCGGGGCCGCTCGACGCGGGCGTGATCGGCCGCGGCCGGATGCGGGGCCTGCTGGACGTGGTGGTCTGGGACCTCCGCGCGTTCACCGACGACCGCCATCGGACCGTGGACGAGCCGCCCTACGGCGGCGGGGCCGGCATGGTGATGAAGGCCGAGCCGTTCCTCCGCGCCGTCGACGTCATCCGGCGCGCCGCGCCGGCGCCGGGGCCGGCGCTGCTGACCAGCCCGCAGGGACGCCGGCTGACGCAGGCCTGGGCCCGGTCCCTCGCGGCCGTCCCGCAGCTCACCGTTTTGTGCGGCCGTTACGAGGGGGTCGACGAGCGCGTCGCCGAGATCCTCGGCGCGGAGGAGGTCAGCATCGGCGATTACGTGCTGAGCGGCGGCGAGCTGCCGGCGATGGTGATCGTCGAGGCCGTGGGCCGGCTCGTGCCCGGCGTGGTGGGCGAGGAAGCGTCGGTGCGCGAGGACTCGTTCTCGGCGGGGCTTCTGGACTACCCGCACTACACGCGACCGGCCGACCTCGAGGGCCACGCCGTGCCCGAGGTGCTGCTGAGCGGGCATCACGAGGAGATCCGCCGCTGGCGGCGGCGCGAGGCGCTGCGGCGGACGCTCGTGCGCCGGCCCGACCTGGTCGACGAGGCCGCGCTCGACGAGGAGGCCCGCGCGTGGCTCCGCGAGTGGCGCGCGGAGCGGGATCACACGGGCGCGCCGCGCCGCGAGAGGGGCTGACGCCCGGCGCGCGCGCGTGCTATAATGCGCTGTCACTTCGGCCGGTGGGGGGCGTGTGTGTCATGGAAAGGGTCGTCGCGATCGAGCGCCAGCAGATGAGGACGGGGCTGCCGCCGTTTGCCGCCGGGGATACCGTGCGCGTGCACATGAAGGTGGCGGAGGGCGGCCGCGATCGCCTCCAGGCGTTCGAGGGCACCGTGATCGGGCGGCGCGGCGGCGGGCTGCGCGCGGCGTTTACCGTCCGCCGGATCTCCCACGGCGTCGGCGTGGAGCGGACCTTCCCGCTCCACTCGCCCCGCATCGAGAAGATCGAGGTTCTCCGCAAAGGCCGCGTCCGCCGTGCCAAGCTCTTTTATCTGCGGGAGAAGATCGGCCGGGAGAGCCGCATCAAGGAGAAGCGCTAGGCGTGGCATCGCTCAGCATCCCCACGATGATCCTGGGGGTGTCCGCGCTCTTGGTCGCGTCCCGGATCGTCGTGAAACGGGCCTACTCCATTCCGCCCGTCGTCCGCACGTCGATCATCGAAACGCTCGACGCGTGCATCTTCGCGGCGGTCCTCAGCCTCGTCATCATCACATTCGTCGTCCAGGCCTTCTACATTCCCTCCGGCTCGATGGAACCGACCCTCATGGTGAACGACCGCATCCTGGTCGCGAAGTTTCTGTACCGGTTCGAGCCGATCGCCCGCGGCGACGTGATCGTCTTCCGGTATCCTCTGAACCCGCAGCGCGACTTCGTCAAGCGGGTGATGGGCCGGCCGGGCGAGCAGGCGCAGCTCAAAGAAGGCGTTGTCTACATCAACGGCCAACGTATCTCCGAGAAGGGGTACACGATCAAGCCGGATTTCGGCAACTACGGACCCGTCACGGTACCGCAGGGCGAGTACTTCGTCCTGGGCGACAATCGGAACAACAGCGAGGACAGCCGGTTCTTCGGGTATGTACCCCGTGCCAACATCATCGGGAAGGCGATCTTCATCTACTGGCCGCCGCAGCGGATCGGCTTCGTCCACTGACCGGCCTGCCCTAGGCGCGCAGGAGGCCGCGAAGGCGGCCGGAGGTCCCGCGCAGACGGGGCCGCACGGACGCGCATCTTTGGCCCTGGGCCTACGGCGTGAGCCAGAGATGCCCGCAGGCCCAGCGTGCGCGTGACCGATCTTCGCGGTCTTACGGTGGCGGAGATCGTCGAACATCTCGCCGGCTATCGCCTCCCTCCGGAGTCTCTGCTGCGGGCCCTCGCGCGTGACCGCCGCGCCCTCGTGCGCCGTCTGGTCGTGCGCGCCCGGAAGGCGGCGGCCGCATCGCGCGCCGAGGCGGCCCGGCTTCGCGCCCTCTACCGCGAGGAGCGGCGCCGGCTGCGCGCCGGGCAGGTCGTGGCCGGGATCGATGAGGTCGGCTGCGGGCCCCTCGCGGGCCCCGTCGTCGCCGCGGCAGTCGTGCTGCGGCCCTCGCCGCCGATCCGCGGCCTCAACGACAGCAAACGCCTCCGGCGGGAAGAGCGCGAGGCGCTCATCACGGAGATTCGCGAGCGCGCGGAGGCGATCGCGCTGGGCGAGGCGTCGGTCGCGGAAATCGACCGTTGGAACATCCTCGGCGCGACGCGCCTGGCGATGCAGCGGGCGGTCGCGCAGCTGACGCCGCCGCCGGCGTTTCTGCTCATCGACGGGCGGCACGTGCTCCCGAACGGCTTCCCGCAGCTCTCGATCGTGAAGGGCGACGCGACCTGCGCGTGCATCGCCGCGGCATCGATCGTGGCCAAGATCGCGCGCGACCGGATGATGCTGGACCTCGACCGGCAGTACCCCGAGTACGGGTTCGCCCGCCACAAAGGGTACGCGACGGCGGAGCACCTGGCCGCCCTTGACCGGTATGGACCGTTGCCCATCCACCGCCGCGCGTTCCTGCCGGAGCGGCAGCTCGCGCTGTTCGCGCTGGAGTCCGTCGAGCGGCCGTAGCGGGGGCGCCCGGTGGCGATCCGTCCGGCCCGCGCGTCCCGGCGGTCCACCGCGGCCGCGGGAGAGTCCGTGGGGCGGACCCGCGGCCGCATTGGGGAACAGGCGGCCGCGCAGGCGCTCGCGGCGCGCGGCTACCGCGTGCTCGTTCGGAACGTCCGCCTCGGCCGCGGTGAGATCGACCTCGTGTGCGAACACGACGGCGACGTCGTGTTCGTCGAGGTCAAGGCCCGGCGCGGGGTGGCGTTCGGCACACCCGCCGAGGCGGTCACCGTCCGGAAGCAGCGGGCGCTGTTCGCGCTCGCCATGCGGTACCTCGGCCGGACCGGCCGGACCGACCGCACCTGCCGCTTCGACGTGGTGGAGGTGTGGTTGGGCGCGGGCGATCGGCCGGTCCGCGTGGACGTGCTGCGGGACGCCTTTCAGGGGTAGGCAGGACTTTCCCCAACGCCTCAAGAACCAGCAGGGCCGAGCGGCACGCATGTAACCGCGCCGGAACTCGTCGCAGTATCTCGTCGTCGCAACGGACGCACCAGTGGAGGCAGCCCATGAGCCGCGACCAGCTCGTCAGCGCGCTCCAAGCCTGCGGAGCGTTTTCCCTCATCCAGATCATCGATGACGTCGCCAGCGGACGCCGCCGTCGCGTCTCCGTGGACCGTGTGATCGGGGATCCCGTGCTTACGCGCGAGGTGGTGGAGTATCTGCGCAGCCTCGGCGCGGACGTCGAGATTCCGGTGCCGGCGCGGCACTCACGCCTGCGCCGAGCCGGCTGATCCCGGTCGCGCGATGCGGGACGAACTGATCCGGCGGGAGACACCGAGCGGCACCGTGCGCGTCGTGGTCGCATACGCGCGCGTCCGGGGCGGCGGCTGGCTGTGGATCGCGCGGCGCACGCCGTCGGGCCCGATCGTCGGCCAGGGCCGCGGCGCGACCTACGAGATCGTGCGCGCCGCCGTGGAGGAGTGGCTCGAGCAGGAGGCGGAGGCGCTCACACGCTGACCGCGCGGCCGCGAGTGCGCGCCGTCTCGCGGCCGGCGGGACGTTTCCGCCCGCTCAAAATCTGAGCCGCGGATCCAGGTAGTCGCGAAGGCCGTCCCCGAACAGATTGCTCGCGAACACCACCAGGCTGATCGCCAGTCCCGGGAACACGACCAGCCACGGCGCCCGCTGTGCAAACTCCGTCGCCGACACCGACAGCATGCGGCCCCACGAGGGGTACGGCTCCGGAATGCCGAGCCCGAGGAAGCTGAGTGAGGCCTCGACGAGGATTGCGCTCCCGAGCTGCGCGGTCGTCATGATGACGAGGGGCGCGACGGTGTTGGGGAAGACGTGCCGCAGCGCCACACGCAGGCCGCCGGCGCCGAGGGCGCGCGCCGCCTCGACGTACGTCGTCTCCCGCACGCCGAGCGCCACGGCCCGCACCACGCGGGCCACCCGCGGGATGAACGGCACCGAGATGGCGACCACGACGGTGCCGATGGAGGGCCCGAGCGCCGCCGTCATCACGAGGGCGAGCACAAGAAGCGGAAACCCCTGCATGATGTCGAGCACCGGCTGGACGACCGCGTCGAGCCGCCGGCCGGCGAGGCCGCTGATCAATCCGACCGCGCCGCCGCCGATTCCGCCGAGCAGCGCGCAGGCCACGCCGACCGCGAGCGAGACGCGCGCCCCGTGCACGAGCCGGCTGTAGATGTCCCGGCCGAGGTGGTCGGTCCCGAGCCAGTGGCGCGGACCCGGCGGCACGAAGGTCTGCGCGGCGTCGGTCCGCGTCGGATCGTACGTGGCGACCAACGGCGCGGCGAGGCCGGCGACCATCACGACCAGCATGACCAGCGCTCCCACGGCGCCGAGCGGCGACCTCCGGGCGAACGCGCCGAAGCGCGGGCGGCGGCCGGCCGGAACCGCGGCCGGCGGGGCGCTGGCGACGGCGTCGGCGCGGCTCATGTGTACCGCACGCGGGGGTCGAGGCGCGCGTAGAGCAGGTCGACCGCCAGGTTCGAGAGGACGACGACGATCGCGATGAGCATCACAAGATTCTGCACGACCGGGTAGTCACGCCAGAGAATCGCGTCGACCAGGAACCGCGCGACGCCGGGCAGGTTGAACACCGTCTCGGTCACGACCAGCCCGCCGATCAGGAACGCGAATTCGGTGCCGACGACCGTGACGATCGGCAGCAGCGCGTTGCGCAGGGCGTGGCGGTAGACGACGACCCGGCCGGCGAGGCCCTTCGCGCGGCCGGTGCGCACGTAGTCCTCGCGCAGCACCTCGAGCATCGAGGAGCGCGTCATCCGGTTGATCAGCGCCGCGCTGCGGTACCCGACGGCGAGCGCCGGAAACAGAAACTGCAGCACGTGCAGGCCGAGATTCTCCCTGACCGGGACGTACAGCATCGGCGGAATCCATCCCGCCACGCGGACGAGGAACAGGATGATCAGCATGCCGAGCCAGAACGCCGGCATCGACAGGCCGGCCAGGCTGAAGATGCGCAGACCGTAGTCCAGCGCCGTGTTCTGCCGGGTCGCGCTGATGATGCCGGTCGGCAGGCCGACCAGCAGCGCGACCGCCATGCCCATCACCGCCAGTTCGACGGTGACGGGAACCCGCGGCCCGATCAGCCGGGCCGCGGCGACGTCGTACCGGTAGGATTTACCGAGATCGCCGTGCAGCAGCGCCCCGGCCCACTGGATGTACTGCACGACGATCGGGCGGTCGAGCAGCAATTCGTGCGTGATCCGCTGCTTCTCCACCGGATTCACGTACCCCGCCGCGGAGAACAGCAGATCCACGATGCTGCCGGGCGCAAGGCGCAGCAAGACGAAGATCGCGATCGACATGCCGACCAGCGTGACGGTCGCGAGCCCCAGCCGGCGGAAGACGAATGCCCGCACGGTCGCCGGCGACGGGTGACGGCTACCGGCTCAACCAGACGTCCTGCAGCCGGGCCTCGCTGTACACGCTGTTGTGCGGCACGAAGCCGTGCACGTACGGCCACATCGCGAAGTAGTCGAGATCCCAGCCCAGGATGGGGCGGGCGCCGTCGATTTCCAGCCGGCGCTGAATGTCGGCGACGATCACGGCGCGCTTCTGCGGGTTGAGTTCCTGCGACTGGGCGTCGATCAGCCGGTCGACCTCGGGGTTGCAGTACTGCGAGTAGTTGCGCTCCGACCCGCAGGCGTAGTTCTCATAGAACGCCGCGTCCGGATCGTCGGCGCCGATGCCGGTCAGGTTGGCGCCCATCTGGTAGTCGCCGCGCGTGAGCTTAGCGTACCACTGGGCGCTCTCCACCTGCTCGAGCGTCGCGTCCACGCCGATCTGCTTGAACTGGTCGATCACGAACGTCGCCATGTCCACGTAGAGCGCGATGGCGCGCGTGCTGACGACGAGCCGCAGCGATTTGCCGGGCCCAAACCCGGCTTCGGCCAAAAGCCGCCGGGCTTCGGTCTTCTGCGCGGCGGCGTTGCCGGTGCCCGGCAGGCCGGCCAGCGCCGACGGCCCGAGCCCCCACAGGCCCCACGGCCGCGGGAGGAGGGAGGCCCCGGCGATGGCCGCGCCCTGCCGCACGGCCTGGGCGTAGGCCTGCCGGTCGATCGCGAGGCTCAACGCGCGGCGCACGCGGGGGTCGGTGAACGGCGGCCGCTTGAAGTTCACCAGCATGTTGTCGTTGATGTTTTGGCTCGTCACGGTGACGAGCATCGACGGCACGGCCTTCTTGAGCTGCTCCGCGGCGGGCCGGGTCCCTTCCTGCGGCATCATGATGTCGAGCCGGCCGGCCTGCAGCGCGGCGACCCGCGTCCCGCGCTCCTTGATGATGATGAAGCGGATGCCGTCGAGATACGGCCGCCCCTTGATGAAGTAGTCGGGGTTCCGGACGAATTCGATCAGTTCTCCCGGCCGGTACTCCTTTAGCTTGAACGGCCCCGTGCCGACGCAGCGCGTCCGCAGTTCCGCGGGCGGGACGTGCGCCGGGTAGATCGGCGAATACCCGGACGCCAGCAGCATCACTAGCGACGGCTGCGGCCGCTTCAGGCGGAAGAGCACCGTGGCGGGGTCCGGCGTGTCGACGGACTGGACGTTCGCGTACCAGAGCTTGCGGGGATTCAGGCGCAGCCTCGCCGTCATGCCCGGGGTCTCGCGGATCAGGTCGAACGTGTACTTCACGTCCGCGCTGCTGAACGGCCGGCCGTCGTGCCAGCGTACGCCCCGGCGCAGCGTAAACGCGAGCGTCTTCCCCGCATCCCGCCAGTCCCATTTCTCGGCGAGGTCGCCGATGATCGACTGCGGGGTTTCCTGCGGCTTGGCCGGATCGAAGATGACCAGGTTGTTGTAGCAGGGCATGACGCCCCAGTTCACGGAGATGGTCGCCTCTTCGATGATGCTGAGGCTCGGCGGGTCCTCGCGGTGCATGGCGTTGAGGACCCCGCCGTGCTTGGGCGCCGGCACCGCGGCCCATGCCGACGAGGCGGCGAGGATCCCGGTGAGTGCGGCGCAGACGATCCAGCGAAGCGAGGCGTGGTGCGTCATGGACCAGTCCCCCCTTGCGCGAGGTTCGTCCGGCGGATCAGCGGCCGGGCGCCGCGGCGCACAGGCCTTCCACGTTCCGCGAATCAGCCCCTCTCCGTGTCGCCGTTGCCCGTCGACGCGCCAGACCGGTGCCGTTTATACTTTAGTATAAACGCGCGATTGTGAGGAGTGAGTCCGATGGGACGCTCGACCAAAATGGTCGCGTTTTCGGTTCCGGCGGCCGTGGCGCGCGACATCGACCGGACCGCGCGGGACGAACAGAAAACCAAGAGCGAGTTGTTCCGTGATATGTGGACCGCGTATCGAGCCGCGCGCGAGATGGAGACGTTCCGGAGGATTCAGCGTTCCGCCCGGCGCCGCGTTTCAGCACGTGATTGAAGGGGATTGTGTCCTGGTCGTTTCGCCTCCGATCTTGGCCGAACTGGCGGGCGCGCTTCGGCGCAAGTTTCGGGTTTCCGATCATGACATCACGGCCTACGTGAAGTTCATCGGCCGCACCGCCGACGTCGTGCAGCCGTCGGAGCGGCTTCACGTCATCGAAGACGACGCCGACAACCGCGTTTTGGAATGCGCCGTGACGGGGCAGGCGAACCTCGTCGTCTCGGGCGACCGGCAGTTGCTGAAGTTGAGGGAGCACGCCGGTATCCCAATCGTTCGATCGACGGACTTCCTGAGAACGCTCGGCGCCTACCCGCGCAAGACTTAGGACTTCTCGGGCGTTCGCTCCCACACGAGGCGGCTGTAGTCGAGGTCCTGCGCCGGGGCGCCGGCCAGGCGCAGCATCGTCATTACCTGCGCCCGGTGGTGGACTTCGTGGAAGAGCAGCTGCCCGGCGATGCCGCCGGCCGTCGTGCGGGTGCGGCGGGGCGGCGTGAAGTTGCGCGACACGTATTCGATCGGGCGCGCCGGGTCGTCGATGGCCGCGAGCGCGCGCCGGGTGACCGGTGCCTGGGCGCCCCACGCGGCCGCGAACGCCGCGAGGCCCGGGTATCGGACCTCCGTGAACGGCGACTCCGCCCGAGTGTAGTCGCGGCCCGTCAACCGCTGCACGTAGCCCCATTCGATGTCGGCAACGTGCGTGAGCGTCGTGCGGATCGAACCGAGGCCGAACGGGTACGCGCGCGTGTACAGCTCGTCCGGCAGCGCGCCGATCCAGTCGAATAGGCGGCCGCGGGCGAGGACGAGGTAGTCAAAGAAGTGCGCAAAATCCACTCCCGGCACCGTGCGCCGCTTCCGCCTCAAGGTGCGCCAGCGATTCTACAGGCCGGTGCCGTGTCCTGCCCTGTGTCGGCCGAAAGCCCGCAGGGCCGCCGCGCAAGGGACCCGAAAGCGTGGGCACCGTCCGGGAGGTGCCTCATGGGCTATCTCAGCCGCCGGGTCTACGTCGATCGTCTCGCCCGCATTCGCCGTGAGCTGGAGGAGGCGGATCTCGCGGGCCTGGCCGTCCTCACGCCGGAGAACTTCCTCTACGTCTCCGGTTACTTCCTCGACGTGCAGCCGTGGGAGCGGCCGGTCGCCGCGATCGTCCCGCGCGACGGCGATCCGTTCCTCGTGATGCACGAGCTCTCGACCAACCACGTCCGCTACGCCGTCGAGCACCGGTCGATGTGGATTCCTGAGGTGCACTTCTACGCGGAGCACTACCGCATGCAGCGGCGCGCCTACGTCACGCCGCAGTGGCCCCAGATGGTCGCAGCTTTGCTGGAACGCAAAGGCATCCGTCGCGGGCGGCTCGGCGTCGACTCCACGGCCGGACCGATCGCGCGGGTCCCGGATCTGCTGCCCGGCCTGGCGCTCGCCGAGGCCGGGCGGATTCTCCGCGAGATGCGTCTCGTGAAGTGCGAAGAAGAGCTCGCGCTGATCCGGCAGGCCGCCGAGCTCAGCGATTGGGGGCAGGCCCGGTACCGCGAGCACCTCGCGCCCGGCCGGTCTCTCGCGGAAATCGACAACCTCGTGCTCCACGGGCTCTCGCAGGAGGCGGTGCGGCGCTTTCCCGACCACAAGGTCGAGCTGCGTGTCTTCGGACTGACCGGACCGAACTCCGCGTGCCCGCACGGTATCAGCGGCGACTACCGGCAAACGATCGAACGCGGGCACGGCATCGTGAACATCATCATCCCGCGGCTCAATGGCTACGTCTGCGAAAACGAGCGGACGTTCTTCGTCGGTCGGCCGGGCCCGGAGCAGGCCGCCGCCTTCGAGGCCGCCGTCGAAGCGCAGGACGCGGCGGCCGCGGCGTTCGTCGAGGGCGCGACCGCCGCGGACGTGGACGCGGCCGCGCAGGCGGTCTTCGAGCGCCGGGGCTTCGGCGACCGCGTGCTCCACCGCACCGGCCACGGCATCGGCCTCGCCGGCCACGAGTACCCCGACGACATCGCCTTCAACTACCGCGCGCTCGTGGAGAACGAGGTGTGGAGCTGCGAGCCCGGGATCTACCTCTACGGTGTCGGCGGCTTCCGGCACGACGACACGATCATCGTGAAACAGGGCCGCCCGGAGATCACAACGCGGTTCCCGCGCGACCTCGAGTCGCAGACGGTACCGGCGAAGGGGGGGCGGTAGGCCGGCGCGGCGCCGGTCGTGACCGCGCGGAGGAATTCCGCGCGCGGGCCGGAAAGGTATCGTGCGACTCAGTTGCCGCGTGAGCGATACATCGTCGAGCCCGCACGGTGTGTCCCCGTGATGGTCACCGTTCGTGCCGTACCGAGAATCCGCAGGGGGGAGTGCCCGGATGGAGCCATGGAAGAACGACAATCGCTGGTTTGTCAGCCCGTATAACTACGCCCCGACCGTCACGTCATCGGTACAGTTTGCCGATCGCATCGAGCTCCACGACATCACGCTGCGGGACGGCGAGCAGCAGGCCGGCGTCGTCTTTACGCGAGACGACAAGATCCGCATCGCCGAGGCGCTGGCGGAAGTCGGCGTCCACCGGATCGAGGCGGGCATGCCCTCCGTCAGCAAAGACGACGCCGCCGCCATCAAAGAAATCGTCCGGCGGAAGCTCGGGCCGAAGATTTTCGGATTCTGCCGGTGCATGGTCAATGACGTCAAGCAGGCCGTGGACTGCGGCGTCGACGGCATCGTCATCGAGATCCCGTCGTCGCAGCACATCATCCAGTACGCGTACGGCTGGCCCCTGGAACGCGCCGTAGATCTCAGCATCGAGGCCACGCAGTACGCCAAGTCCCAGGGCCTGTACACCGTCTTCTTTCCGATCGACGGGACCCGCGCGGAGCCGGAGTGGTTTCTGAACCTGATCGAGCGCGTGGCTCGAGAAGGCCACATGGACGCGCTGGGCCTGGTCGACACGTTCGGCGGCTGCTCGCCCCACGCGATCGCCGAGTTCACGCGGCGGGTCCAGGCGCGGATCACCAAACCGCTGGAAACGCATTTCCACGACGATTTCGGCATGGCCGCCGCCAATACGATCACTTCGCTGGCGATGGGCGTGCCGGTGGCCCACGTCACCGTGTCGTCGCTCGGCGAGCGGGCCGGAAACGCGGCGCTCGAAGACGTCGCGATGGCGCTGCGCGTCCTCTACGGTGTCGATCTCGGCATCCGGTACGAAAAACTCTACGATCTCAGCCGGCTCGTCCAAAAACTCGCGCGGTTCCAGATCCCGAGCAACCGGCCGATCGTGGGCGACATGCTGTTCAAAGTGGAGTCCGGCATCATCAGCTCGTGGCTCTCGCGCTGTAAGGCGGACAATCCAGTCGAACTGTTCCCGTTCCACTGGAGCATGGTGGGGCAGCAGGAAGCCGACATCGTCGTCGGCAAGGGCAACGGCCGCGATTCCATCGCGTACCGTCTTCGGGCAATGGGGGTGGACATCGCGAGCGACGATCCGCGGATCGACACGATACTCGCCGCGGTCAAGGCGGCATCCCTCAAGAAGCATGCGCTGCTCGACGATCGCGAGTTCCGCGGCATCGTGTCGAAAGTCGTCAAGCTCGGAAACGGGCGGCGCCCGAGGGCCCGAAAAGCCGGGGCCCGGAGGAACGGGGCCGGCGTCCGCCGCGCCGTGCCGGCCCGGGCGCGGACCAGGGGCGGGAAGCGGGCGCGAGCCGCCGCGCGGTAACCCGGAATACGTCCGCCGGAGGCGGGGAGCCTTGGGCTTCCCCGCTTCCGGTGTTATTGTGTCCATCACCCGCCCGCGATCTCTCCGTTGCCTCAACGCCCCGCACGTCGACGGCGCCTTCCGCGATTTCGGTCAACTTCCCGCGGCGGCGCAGGTGCTAAACACGGACCCGCAGGGTAACTCCTACAAGGGAGCAGCCCAGATGGCGGGGTGTGCCAAGGGAATGTGGATGGTGCTGTTCGGAGGGCGCGCGGGGCGCTAGTCGCGCCGCCGCGCGCCGGCACGATCATGGCCCACGTCTCTCGAGCCGTTCATATCGACGCACCGCGCGAGAGGGTGTTCGCGCTGGTCGCCGATCCCGCGCGGATCGCCGAACTCGATCCGCGGGTCGGGGGCGTGCGCGTCGAGCGAGGAGCATCCGGTCCCCGGCGCGTGCATCTCGAGTTCGCGCCGGGGGCCGCCGGCTCGTCCGCCGAAATCGTCGCCGACGTCACCCGCTACGTCGCCGGCCGGGACTTCGTGATGGCGTCGCCTGCCGGTGCGCCCGGGCCGGCGTTCCGCCTGGAGGTCTCGTGCCGCGATGCCAGCGGCGGCACGGACCTGACGTGCGAGATGGAAATCCGCCTGCCCGGTCTTGCGGGCCGAATGGCCGATCCGCTGCTCGGTGCCGCGCTCGCACAGCAGGTCGGCGCGCTGCTCGCGCGCGTGGAGCGCGAAGCGACCAGAAAGCCAGTAGACGACGCGGCTACCGGCCGCGTGTCACAGTCCGGTCCGACGGACCGGGCTCACTCGTCGACCAAGACTCGCAAGACCAACTGACGGTCGTCCACGCGGCGAGGCCGCCGAGGGCGGGGCCGTGGTGCGCGCGCCCTCAGTCCAGACGCCGCCAGAACAACCCGACCAGGAGGGTGCCGCCGAGAACAAACCGCTCACCTCTTTGGGCCGCCGCTTCCAGACGATCATGCGTCCGAGCCCCGAGTATGCGCGAGCGAGCTCCGCCTGCGACGCCGCGCGGTGGTAGGTGCCGTCGGTGACCGCGGCGATCTTCTTCAGCATGTTCTCATCGAGCGCCTCGTCGAGCGCGTGGCTCTCGACGTCCGGTGCCGCGCCCTGGGGCGATCCGAGCCCGACGGTGTGGACGATGACACGCAGCCGGCGGGCGACGAGCGCGGCCTGATCGGGCGGGCTTCCCGTATTGTTGCCGCAGTCGCTCAACAGGACGACGGCCGCGGGAGGCAGCGTCGCCGGGTCCACCGCGGCGGCCGGCGGGTCGCCCGCCGCCGCCGCCGGACCGAACCCGCCGCGTTCGGGAAGGGCGTACACGGCCTCGAGCGGGCCGTCCCCGACGGCGGTCGACGCCTCCGGCCGAAGCGCATCGAGCGCCGCGACCACGCGGTCGTGATCGTCGGTCGGCGGTGTCACGAGCGTCGCGTGCGTGCTGAACTTCACCAGCCCGACCGTGGCGCCGGCGGGGAGGGCCCGCACGAACTCCGTCGCGGTCTTTTTCGCCGCCTCGATGCGGCTGGGGTAGACGTCCGTGGCGATCATGCTGCCGCTGACGTCGAGGCTGAGCATGACGGCCGTCTGATTATCCGAGACGGGAATAGGCCAGACCGGGCGCGCCAGCGCAAGAATCATCGCGCACAGGGTGATCAGGTAGCAGACCGCGGGCACATGCCGGCGCCAGGGCCGGCGGCGGACCGCCCAAGCATAGAAGCCGACGAACGCGGGCACCAGGAGGTACGCCAGAAATGCCTCCGGCCACAGGAGCGTCATGGAAGCGACTGTGCCTCCGCTTCAACACCGTTCGCGTCCTCGCCCGCGTCCCCGCCCGGGGGAAACAGGACCGACCGATTGAGACTGAGAGTACTTATCAGTTTATCAGGTAACTTACCTCATCCGCGGGCACTCGTGTCGCCCCGGAAGTTTGATATCTGGACATATCAACATCTAACTACTATACTAGCGCCTGAGGCGTCATGCTTGCGCGGGTGCACAGTGCCACGGTGGTCGGCGTCGATGCGGTGCCGGTCGACGTCGAGGTGGATGTCGGCGCGGGCCTTCCGATGTGCACGATCGTGGGACTGCCCGACGCCGCCGTCCGGGAGGCGCGTGAGCGCGTACGGTCCGCGATTCGCAACGCCGGCTACGAGATGCCGGCGCGCCGCGTGACGGTGAACCTCGCGCCGGCGGATCTGCGAAAGGTGGGCCCCGCCTTCGACCTGCCGATCGCCCTCGGCATTCTCGCGGCGACCCGGCAGCTGCCGCCGCAGGTACTCGCCGGCTGCGTCGTCGTTGGGGAACTCTCCCTCGACGGCAGCGTGCGGCCCGTGGCCGGTGCGCTCAACGTCGCGCTCGGAGCGCGCGCCCGCCGGGCCCGTGCGCTTGTCGTCCCGGCCGCGAACGCGGAGGAGGCGGCGCTCGTGGACGGACTGACCGTCCACCCGGTCACGGCGCTGGCGGCGCTTGTCGCCGCGCTCGCGGGCCGCTGTGCCCTGCCGGTCCAGCCGCCCACGCGAATGTCCACGCCCCGGCCGGCGTGCGATGGGACGGAGGAGCCGGATTTCGCAGAGGTACGCGGGCAGGCCCACGCACGCCGCGCGCTCGAGATCGCGGCCGCGGGCGCGCACAACCTGCTGCTCATCGGACCGCCGGGCACCGGCAAGACGATGCTGGCGCGGCGGCTGCCGACGATCCTGCCGCCGCTGTCGCTCGACGAAGCGATCGAGGTCACCCGGGTGTACAGCGCCGCCGGCCGGCTGCCCGCGGCGTCGGCGACGCTCGCGGTCCGCCCCTTCCGGGCGCCGCACCACGCGACGAGCGTGCAGGCTCTTGTGGGCGGCGGGACGCCGCCGGTGCCGGGTGAGGTGAGCCTCGCTCACCTGGGCGTCTTGTTCCTCGACGAGGCCGCGGAGTTTCATCACGACGCGCTGGCCGCGCTGCGGCAGCCGCTGGAGGAAGGCCGGGTCGTTGTGGTCCGCGTGGCCGGTACCGTCACGCTGCCCGCGCGCTGCATGCTCGTGGCGGCGATGAACCCGTGTCCCTGCGGTAATCTCGGCGATCGGCGGCGCGTCTGCATGTGCACGCCGCCGCAGCGGGCCCGCTACCGGGCGCGCGTGTCCGGGCCGCTGCTCGATCGAATCGATCTTCACGTCGAGGTACCGCCGCCGACGGGGGACGAATTGGCGTCGTCGGCCGCCGAGCGGTCCGCGGACGTGCGGGCCCGCGTGCTGCGCGCCCGCGCGCTTCAGACGGCGCGCGCCAGGGCGTTTGGGATTGCCGGCGCGTACAACGCGACCATGCCGGCGGTCCTCGCGCGCGCGAGCTGCGCCCTGGCGCCGGAGCCGCGCGCTTTGCTGCGCCGCGCCGTCGACCGGCTCGGGTTGAGCCCGCGGGCCTACCACCGCCTGGCGCGTGTCGCGCGCACGATCGCGGACCTTGACGGCGAGGCGGCGATCGACGCACGCCACGTCGCCGAGGCGATCGGGTACCGGGCCCTGGATCGGGCGTTCGATGCGGAGGGGTCGACGAACGGGTGAGCGGGCCGTCGCGGGCGCTTTCTCGGGCGACCTGTGGCGGGCGCTGCGCGCGCACGCCACGCCCACGGATCGGCCGTGCGCGCGCTGCGGAAACGGCTATCCGATCGCTCCGCGTTGTCTTGCGTCCTGTGTCAGGCCGATCGCGCTCGATGCCTGTCCGCGCTGCGCGCAGCGCCGCACGGGCGGGGTTTGCCGGAGTCTCGGGTGCCGGCATGGGTGGTCGCCCATCAGGCGAACGGACGCGGTACTCGGCTACAAGCGCGACGACGTCGAGCGGCTCGTGCTCGCGGCGAAGCGCGTTGAACGATGGGCCGTCGTGGCGCTCGGCCGTGCTTTGGCCGGGTGGCTCCTCGAGACGGCGGCGCGGCGGCGCTACGATCTTGTGCTGCCGGTGCCGTTTCATCGGGCGAATCTGGCGGGACGGCCGGCGCATCCCTTGACGGCGATCTACCTCGACG
Source organism: bacterium (assembly GCA_035934535.1). Taxonomy (GTDB): domain Bacteria; phylum Sysuimicrobiota; class Sysuimicrobiia; order Sysuimicrobiales; family Segetimicrobiaceae; genus DASSJF01. Next base: position 18,650 of record DASYXS010000017.1, on the reverse strand, counting down.
CGCGTCCCGCGGTCTGGCGGGCGGTCCCGTTGGACGATCTCGCGCCGCCGCTGCTCGTGCGGCGCCATCCGCAGTCCGCCCGGCGGACACAGTCCGAACGGGCGAGGTGGCGCTCCGTGCGCGGCACGGTGGCGCTCGCGTTTCCCACCCGGCTGCTCCGCGGTGCCCAGGTGCTGGTCGTCGACGATGTCTTGACGAGCGGCGCCACGATCTCGGAATGCGCGCGCGTGCTGCTCGACGAGGGCGGCGCCGCGGCGGTCGACGCCGTCGTGCTCGCACGCCAGCCCTGGCGGCAGCGGGGATAGGCTCGGTGGAGTCCGCGGGGCGGCAGCGGTGGTGTCTCGTGGGTCTGTCGCTCGTGCCGGGGCTCGGCGCCGTCCGCATCGCGCGGCTGATCGCCCATTTCGGGTCGCCCGACGCGGCGTGGACGGCGCCGCCGGAGGCGCTCGTCCGCGTGCACGGGATGGGACCCGGCACCGTCGCGGCAATCGTCGCGGCGCGCGGCGTGAACCGGGTCGACCCCGCGCTGCGGAGAGCGGCCGAAGCCGGCGCCCGCGTCGTCACGTGGCTCGATGCCGGCTACCCGGTCCGGCTGCGGGGAATTCCCGCGTCCCCGCCTGTGGTGTACGTGCGCGGAGGGTGGTGTGACGATCGGCCGGCGGTCGCGATTGTCGGAACACGGCGCGCTACGTCATACGGCCTCGGCGTCGCCGAGCGCCTCGCGGCCGCGCTCCCCGAATTCGACATCACCATCGTGAGCGGCCTCGCCCGCGGCATCGATGCGGCGGCGCACCGGTCAGTTCTTCGGGCCGGCGGATTCACCGTGGGCGTGCTCGGGTGCGGGATCGACGTGGCTTATCCGCCGGAGCACCGGGCCTTGATACGGGCGATGAGCATGCACGGCGGCGTGGTCGCCGAGGCGCCGCCGGGTGCGCCGCCGGAGCGCGGCGCCTTCCCCGCCCGCAACCGCCTTATCAGCGGCCTGGCGGACGCGGTGATCGTTGTCGAGGGCGACGTGAGGAGCGGTGCCTTGATCACGGCGCGTCTCGCGGAGGTGCAGGGGCGGCCGGTGTTCGCGGTGCCCGGAAGCGTGCACGCGTGGGGCAGTCGAGGTCCCCACCGGCTGCTGGCGGCGGGCGCAAAGATCGTCACAGGTCCGGACGATGTGCTGACCGCGCTCGGCCGGCCGGCGGCCGGTGGACTCCGGGGCGACGCGGACCGGACGGCCGCCCTCGACCTGACGCCGGCCGAGCGGCGCCTGCTTGCCTCGCTGCAAGACGGTGAGGCCAAGCCGGTGGACGGGCTTGCGGCTTCCGCCGGGCTCGACGTCCCGACGGCCGCGGCGGCGGCCGTGGCGCTTGAAGTGCGCGGACTGGTCCGGCGGATGGCCGGCGGGTTGTACGCGGCTCAGCCGGTCCCTCGGACCCCCTAAATTTGACAATCGCAAAGGTTGGGGTATAGAATCCACCGACGATGCCGTTATTTATATGGAAGTAACGCACGGCAGCCGGCGCATCGTTTGTCAGGCACCGCCCGGCCCGCGGCCGGACGGCGAAGCACCCGGAGGGATGGAGTGGCGAGATCACTGGTCGTCGTCGAATCACCGACCAAGGCGAGGACGCTTAAGAAACTCCTCGACGGCCGGTACGACGTCATGGCCTCGATGGGACATGTGAAAGACCTCCCGCGCAGCCAGCTCGGCGTGGACGTGGAACACGAGTTCGCTCCGAAGTACCTCGTGCCGAAGGGCAAGGGGCCGATTATCAAGGAGCTCAAGTCGGCCGCCAAAAAGGCCTCCACGGTCTACCTCGCCACGGACCCGGACCGGGAGGGCGAGGCCATCTCCTGGCATCTCTCCAACATCCTCGGGCCCGTGAACGACAAGATCAAGCGGATCGAATTCCACGAGGTGACACGCGACGCGGTGAAGCGCGCCCTGCAGCATCCGCGCAGCATCGACACGAGCCTCGTCAACGCTCAGCAGGCGCGCCGGATTCTCGACCGCCTCGTCGGTTACAAGCTGAGCCCGCTGCTGTGGCGCAAGGTCCGGGGAGGCCTGAGCGCGGGACGGGTGCAGTCTGTCGCCGTGCGCCTCATCGTCGAACGCGAAAAGGAAATCGAGGCGTTCGTTCCCCAGGAGTACTGGTCGATCACGGCCCGGCTCGTCCAGGATGGCGGGGCGACCCCGCCGGTCGCCGACGCCTCCTTCCAGGCCAAGTTCATCGGCAAGGGATCGGAGAAGATCTCGATCGGGACCGAGGCCGAAGCGAAGGAGCTCGTCGCCGAGCTCGAGCGGCTGCCGTATATGGTCGGTGAGGTCCGCTGGCGGGACCAGCAGCGGAATCCGGCGGCGCCGTTCACGACGAGCACGCTGCAGCAGGAGGCGAACCGCAAGCTCGGGTACTCCGCGGCCCGCACGATGGTCGTAGCCCAGCAGCTGTACGAGGGCCTCGACGTCGGGCCGGAGGGCACGGTCGGTCTCATCACCTACATGCGCACCGACTCGGTCAATATCGCCGAGTCGGCCCAGCAGCAGGCGCGGGAGTACGTCGCCGCCACCTACGGCGGCGAGTACGTGCCGGAGAAACCGCGCCGGTACACGTCCCGCCGCGGCGCGCAGGAGGCGCACGAGGCGATCCGGCCCACGTCCGTGCTCCGCACGCCGGACGCGGTCCGGCCGCACCTCAAGGCCGATCAGTACAAGGTCTACAAGCTGATCTGGGAGCGGTTTCTGGCGAGCCAGATGGCGTCGGCGGTGATGGACACGCTCGCCGTCGACATCACGGCGGGTCCGTACCTGTTCCGGGCGACCGGGTCCCGCGTGAAGTTCCCCGGGTTCCTGCGCGTGTACCTGGAGGGCCGCGACACGGACGAGGAAGAGACGCCGGAAGGCTGGCTGCCGGATCTGACCCCCGGCGAGGCGCTGCGGCTCCTCGGCCTCGATCCACAGCAGCATTTCACGCAGCCGCCGCCCCGTTACACCGAGGCCACGCTCGTGCGGGCGCTCGAGGAGCGCGGCATCGGCCGGCCGAGCACGTACGCGCCGATCATCGAAACGATCAAGCACCGCGGGTACGTCGAGCTCGAGGCCCGCCGGTTGTATCCGACGGATCTCGGCATTTTGGTGAACGCGCTGCTCGTCGAGCACTTCCCGAACGTGCTCGACGTGGAGTTCACCGCCCGGATGGAAGAAAACCTCGACAAAGTCGAAGAGGGCGCCGAGGACTGGGTCGGCCTCCTCGCCGGTTTCTACGGGCCGTTCTCGGACGAGCTGTCGAAGGCCGAGCACGCGATCGAAGAGGTCGAGATGGCGCCGGAGGAGATCGGCGAGGCCTGCCCGCGCTGCGGCAAGCCGCTCGTCAAACGGCGCGGCCGCTACGGGGAGTTCATCGCGTGCTCCGGTTACCCCGAGTGCTCGTATACGCGGCCGGTGGGCATCGGCGTGCGCTGCCCCGTGGACGGCGGCGAGGTCGTCGAGCGGCGGACGCGGAAGGGCCGCGTCTTCTACGGCTGCGCCAACTATCCGGTCTGCACCTACGTGTCGTGGGACCGGCCGACCGGGCGTACGTGTCCCACCTGCGGCTCGATGCTCGTCGCGAAGCGCGCGCGCCGCGGCACCCCGCCGACGATCGTCTGCGGCAACAAGCAGTGCACCTACAAAGAAGTGCCGCAGCCGCGCGAGGCGGAGCACGCCGGCGCCCGCCCCTGAGGCGGCTCACCTCATGCCGCGTGCGCCTGCCGGCTTCCCGGTAGGCCCGGACCGGCCGGCGATCCATTCCACGACCGTCGTCGCGGTGCGCCGCGACGGCCGCGTCGCCGTCGCCGGCGACGGGCAGGTCACCGTCGGGTCGACCGTGCTCAAGCACGGCGCGCGAAAGGTCCGGCGCGCGGGCGACGGCGTGCTGCTCGGGTTCGCCGGGTCCGCCGCGGACGGTCTGACGCTCTACGACCGGCTCGAAGACAAGCTGCGCGAGACGCGCGGCGACCTCGCCCGCGCCGTCGTCGAGCTGGCCAAGGACTGGCGGTCGGACCGCGTGCTTCGCCGGCTCGAGGCGCTGCTCGTGGTCGCCGACAAGAGCCATCTCTTCGTTCTGTCCGGCGGCGGGGACATCGTCGAGCCGGACGACGGCGTGGCGGCGATCGGGTCCGGTGGGCCGTACGCGCTGGCCGCGGCGCGCGCGCTCCTCAAGCATTCCTCGCTCGACGCCGAGGGCGTCGCCCGCGAGGCCCTCCGTATCGCCGCCGAGATCTGCGTGTACACCAACGACCAGGTGACGGTCGAGGTCCTCGGCTAGCGATGTGTCCGTCGGACGGGCGCCCCGACACCGCGCTCTCCATCGAGGCGCTGACGCCGCGCCGGATCGTCGAAGAGCTCGACAAGTTCATCGTCGGCCAGGCGCCGGCCAAACGCGCCGTTGCCGTCGCGCTGCGCAACCGGTACCGGCGCAGCCGCCTCGGGCCCGAGCTTCGGGACGAGGTTATTCCGAAGAACATCCTCATGATCGGGCCGACCGGGGTCGGCAAGACCGAGATCGCGCGGCGTCTCGCCCGGCTCGCCGGCGCGCCGTTCGTCAAGGTCGAGGCGACCAAGTTCACCGAGGTCGGCTACGTCGGCCGCGACGTGGACTCGATGGTCCGCGAACTCGCCGAGACCTCGGTGCAGATGGTAAAGGCCGAGCGGGTCGAGGGCGTGCAGCAGCGCGCCGCGGCCCACGCGCGGGACCGCCTGATCGAAACTTTGGTGCCGGCGCCGCGCCGCGAGGGGGGCCTCGCCAATCCGCTCGAGGTGCTGTTCGGCGGGCGGCCCGGTCTCGCGCCCGAGCCGCAGCCCGGCACCGCCGCGGCCGGAGGGGCCGACGCCGGCGACCTGCGGACCCGCCGCGCGGCGATGCGCGACCGGCTCGACCGGGGCGAGCTCGACCACGACCAGGTCGAGCTCGACGTCGAGGAGACATCGACGCCGACGGTGGAGGTCTTTTCCGGCCAGGGCGTCGAGGAAATGGGCGTCAACCTCCAGGATCTGTTCGGCACGATCCTGCCGAGGCGCCGGAGGCGCCGGCGTACGACCGTCGCGGAAGCGCTGCGGATTCTGACCGCGGAAGAAGCGCAGAAGTTGATCGACATGGATGAGGTCGTCCGCGAAGGCGTCCGGCGGGCGCAGGAGACCGGCATCGTCTTCATCGACGAGCTCGACAAGATCGCCGGCCGGGAGGGCGGGGCGGGGCCCGACGTGTCGCGGGAAGGGGTGCAGCGCGACATCCTGCCGATCATCGAGGGCTCGACCGTGACCACGAAGTATGGGCCGGTGCGGACCGACCACGTGTTGTTCATCGCGGCCGGCGCCTTCCACGTCAGCAAGCCGTCCGATCTGATTCCCGAGCTGCAGGGGCGGCTGCCGATCCGCGTCGAGCTCGCCCCCCTCACCGAGGCGGACTTCGTGCGGATTCTGGTCGAGCCGCACAACGCCCTGACCAAGCAGTACGCGGCGCTGCTGGCGACGGAGGGCGTCGCGGTCGAATTTCCCGACGACGGCGTCCGCGAGCTCGCCCGCATCGCGCAGGCAGTGAACGGAGAAACGGAAGACATCGGGGCCCGCCGCCTGCACACCGTCCTCGAGAAAGTGACGGAGGATCTCTCGTTCGCCGCCCCGGAGGCGCCGGCGCGCGTCGTCATCGACGCCGCCTACGTCCGCGAGCGCCTCCGCGGCATCCTCGACACCCGCGACCTCAGCCGCTACGTCCTCTAAGTCCTGATAGTATTGCAGTGCTCCCGAGGAGACTGTGGTCGCCGTACGCCCAGGGCCACGCCCACCTGAGCAGTCCCAAAAAGGCCGTCTGCGCCTCCTCGTCGAGCGGAACAAGATACGAAATCGAAAAGTGGGCGCATCGGCCTCAGGGCCGCCCGCGCCGCGCCGGGCCGGGTTCCCGGCGTGCGACGCGCCGCCGGGCGTGTCCGTGATATTCGACGTAGCGGGATCCGGTGCCGGCCGTGGTCGCGCCGGTGTCGTAGAGAGGCCACACAAGCGGTTCCGCCCGCTCGATCGTGATGAGACCGACGCGCTTCACGCGCGCGAGCGCGGGGTGGGACTCGTACCGGTCCCGGAAGAACGCCATGATTCGGCCGAAGAGCGGTCCGCGGTCGAGGATCCTGGCGCGCCCGGTGAGCCGGTAGGCCCGGTACGCGACCGAATCGACGACGGTGATCTCAATGCCCGCGTGGCGCCTCAAGTTGGCGACGGTGCCGTGGGAAAACATGTCCTCCATGAGGACCAGGTGGTCATCGTCCCAGACGGTGAGCGAAGCCTTGGGCGCCAGTTCCGGTGTGCCGTCGGCGCGGACGGTGGCCACGAAACCGACATGCTGCTCGCGCACCATCCGCTGCGTATCCTTGGTGAGCACACCCATATCTTGTCCTCCGCAATTCCAGCTATCCAGGATTTCGTGCTCGTGGCGCGGCGGGGCGTCCGGCCATCTGGGAGATGCGACAGAGGCTGGCCGAAGCCTTCCAAGAAGATCTGGCATCCGTCCGTCATGCCGGCCTGAGTGGTGACGAACGGTGCGTCCGATGGCGGCGCGTGAGGCCGCGCCCGTCGCTGCACCGTGTATGCTATACTACGTCGAGGATTCTCACACGCCCGCGTGACGGCGCCGGCGGTGCCCAGGGACGCGTGATGCGTACTCCGGGTTCCGGCGCAGGATGATCCGGGCGGAGGCCAAAACCGGACGGGAGGTAGTATTGTGGCCGTTGTTACGATGAAGCAGTTGTTGGAAGCCGGGGTGCACTTCGGGCACCAGACACGCCGGTGGAACCCGAAGATGGCCCCGTTCATTTTCACCCAGCGCAACGGGATCCACATCATCGACCTGCAGAAATCGGTGCCGCTGATCGATACGGCCTACCGGTTCGTGCGCGAGACCGTCGCGCAAGGCGGCACGGTGCTGTTCGTCGGCACGAAGAAGCAGGCGCAGGATGCGATTCGCGAGGAGGCGGTCCGCGCGCACCAGTTCTACGTGAACCAGCGCTGGCTCGGTGGCATGATGACGAACTTCTCCACGATCAAGAGCCGGATCGAGCGGCTGCACGAGCTCGTGGATATGCGGGACAACGGCACGCTCGAGATCCTGCCGAAGCGCGAGCAGACGCAGCTGATGGACGAGCTCGCGCGGCTCGAGAAGTACCTCGGCGGCATCGCGACGATGCGCGCCGTGCCGTCGGCAGTGTACGTCGTCGACACGCGCAAGGAGCACATCGCGATCGCCGAAGCTCGGAAGCTCGGGGTGCCGGTCGTGGCGATCATCGACACGAACTGCGACCCGGACGAGGCGGCATACCCGATTCCCGGCAACGACGACGCGATTCGCGCGGTGCGCCTCATCACGAACCGGATCGCCAACGCGGCGCTCGAGGGCTATGAGGAGCGGCGCAAGGCGGAGATCGTCGAGGAAGAGGCGGCCGCCGAGGCGGAGGGCGTCGAGCCCGCGCCGATGGCTCCGCTGCCGGGTGAAGAGGAAGTGGTGGAAGAGCCCGCCGAGGAGCAGGAGGTCCAGGCCTGATGCCGGACCGCAAGGGAGCGCCAACGGAGGTCACGGCCGCCCAGGTCAAGGCGCTGCGCGAGCGCACGGGCGCCGGCATCATCGACTGCCGCAATGCGCTCGCCGAGTGCGCGGGGGACGTCGAGAAGGCGGTGCAGGTGCTGCGCGCGAAGGGCCTCGCCGCGGCCTCGAAGCGCATCGGCCGCGTCGCGAACGACGGCATCGTCACCTCGTACATTCACGCGGGGGGCCGTCTCGGCGTGCTCGTCGAGATCAACTGCGAGACGGACTTCGTCGCGCGGACCGAGGAGTTCAAGACGCTGGCCCGCGACATCGCGATGCAAATCGCCGCGACCGATCCCCGTTACATCTCGCGCGAGGAGATCTCGGCCGACGCCCTCGAATCGGAGCGCGCCGCCTACGTCGCCCAGGCCATCGCGGACGGCAAGCCGGAGGCGGTCGCCGCCCGCATCGCCGAGGGCAAGCTCGAGAAGTATTTCGCGACCGTGTGCCTGCTCGACCAGCCGTTCATTCGCGACGAAGGCGCCAAGCCGAGGACCGTGGGCGAGGTCGTGCACGACGCGATCTCGCGCACCAAAGAGAACATCAAGATCCGCCGGTTCGCGCGGTTCAAACTCGGCGAAGCATGACCGACCGGCCGGCGCCGCGGTACCGCCGCGTCCTCCTGAAACTGAGCGGGGAAGCGCTCGGCGGCTCTGGTGACAAGAGCATCGATTCCGACGTGCTGCACCTGGTGGCGCGGGAAGTCCGCGCCGTCCGGCAGTCGGGCGTGGACGTCGCGCTGGTCGTCGGCGGCGGCAACATCGCCCGTGGCGTGCAGGTGGCGGCCCGGATGGGCGTCGCGCGCGTGACCGCGGACTACATGGGCCTCCTCGCCACCGTGATCAACGCGCTCGCGCTCCAGGACGCGATGGAGCGCGAGGGCCTCGAGACCCGCGTCCAGACAGCCATCGAGATGCGCCAAGTCGCGGAGCCGTACATCCGGCGGCGCGCGATCCGGCACTTGGAGAAGGGGCGGGTTGTGGTCTTCGCCGGCGGCACGGGGAGCCCGTACTTCACGACCGATACCGCGGCCGCCCTGCGCGCGATCGAGATCGAGGCCGGCGCGATCTTGATGGCCAAGAAGGGCGTCGACGGCGTGTACGACAAGGATCCGCGCGAGTACCCCGACGCCGTCCGGTTCCGGACCCTCGACTACATGGAGGTCCTCAACCGCGGACTGAAGGTCATGGACGCCACCGCGACGTCGCTGTGCATGGACAACGGGATGCCGATTATCGTGTTCGACATCGCGCGGCCGGGGAACCTCGGGCGCGCGATGCTCGGCGAAGAGATCGGGACGCTGGTTGGGGGAGGGAGCCCCGATGCACGCGGTCGTCGCTGACGCGAAGACCCACATGCAGAAGGCGGTGGACGCCACGAAGCGGGAGTTCGCCGGCGTCCGGACGGGCCGCGCCAGCCCCGCGCTGCTCGAGCGTGTGACCGTCGATTACTACGGCGTCGCGACGCCGATCACCCAGGTCGCCAACGTGTCGGTGCCGGAGGCGCGCCTCCTGGTAATCCAGCCGTGGGACAAGGCGCTCATCAAAGAGATCGAGCGCGCCATTCAAAAATCCGAGCTTGGGCTCACCCCGTCCACCGACGGCGCGGTGATCCGGCTGCCGATCCCCTCACTCACCGGCGACCGGCGCAAAGAACTGGTCAAAGTCGTGCACAAGCAGGCGGAGGATGGCCGGGTGGCGGTCCGCAACATCCGGCGCGACCACCGGGAGAAGTTGGAGCGGCTCGAGAAGGCCGGCGACCTCTCGAAGGACGACGCCCGCCGGCACCAGGACGACCTGCAGAAGACCACCGACCAGTACATCAAGGAGATCGACACGCTGCTCGCGGCCAAGGAAAAGGAGATCACGGAAGTCTGATGCGCGCCGCCCCTCCCCCGAACGTGGTGGGGTATCTGCTCGACGAGGCGCGGGCGGTCCTCGCCGAGGCCGGGTGGGACGACGTCGAGACGGCGGAGACGCGCCCGCCCCGGCGCGGGCTGCTGCCGCCCTATCGCGTGCTGCGACAGCGTGTCGCCGGGGGGCGCATTGCCTTGGTGATCGCCGGCGAGCGCAGTGCCACCGCGGGGCGAGCCGCCGCCGATCACGGCGCAGATGGTGTCCCGGATGAGGACGCGCGCACGTGAGCGCGTCGGGCTCCGGGGCCGCACGGACTCGGCCTCCTCGTGACGGGGAGGCCGAGTCTGCCGTACCGCGGGCCCACGACGAGAAGAAGGCCGCGGCCGCGGTGCCGGCCACCGCGTCATCCCAGCCGGACCCGACGCGGATCCCGCGGCACGTGGCTATCATCATGGACGGCAACGGGCGCTGGGCCGAGCGGCACGGACTCTCGCGCGTGGAAGGGCACCGCGCCGGCCGGGAGGCGCTGCGCCGCGTGCTGCGCGGGGCGTGCGAGTGCGGCATCGGGATCCTGACCCTGTATGTGTTCAGCACCGAGAACTGGCGGCGCCCGGCGGACGAGGTGCACGCGCTGATGGCGCTCCTGCTCGAGTCCCTCGACGGCGAAGCGCAGGAGCTGCACACGAACGGCGTGCGCTTCCGCGCCTCCGGGCTCGTCGAGGAGATGCCGGCGGCGGTGCAGGATGCGATCCGGCGCGTCACGTCGCTCACGCAGGACAACCGCACGATCACCCTCAACCTCGCGCTGAACTACGGCGGCCGCCGTGAGTTGACCGAAGCGGTCCGCCGGATCGCGCGCGCCGTCGCCGCGGGCGCGCTCGCGCCGGACGCGATCGACGAGCAGACGATAGCGCGCCATCTGTTCTCGCCGGACCTGCCGGATCCCGATCTCTTGATCCGCACCGGCGGGGAACAGCGGCTCAGCAACTTCCTGCTGTGGCAGGCCGCGTACACGGAGCTGTACTTCACCGACGTGCCGTGGCCGGAGTTCACGCCCGCGCATCTCTTCGACGCCGTCGCCTCGTACCAGGCTCGCGAGCGGCGTTTCGGAGGCGTGGACCGTGGATAGCGTGCCGGACGTCGTGGCGACGGTGCGCCGCGACGACGCCGCGGTCCCCGCGGCGGGGCGCGGCCGCACGCTCGCGCAGCGGGCGCTGACCGCGGTGTGGGGCGTACCGCTCGTCGTCGCCCTGGCGCTGCTCGGCGGGCCCTGGCTGTTCGCCGGCGTCGGCATCTTGATCGTCGTGGGGCTCCTCGAGTTCTACCGGATGATTGCGCGCGCAGGCCACCAGCCGATCTGGGAGGCCGGGCTCGCGGCGGGCCTGTGGCTTGCCGTCGCCGCGGCGTGGCCCGGCGCATGGCCGGCCCGGTGGGCGCCGTTTGTGCTGCCGGTGCTCCTGGTCTACACGATCCTGACGCAGCTGCGGCGGGGACATCCCGACCGTTCGCTCGTCAACACGGGGCTCACGCTCCTCGGCGTGCTCTATGTCGCGTATCTCGCGACCTACCTGATCCGGCTGCGGGCGCTGCCGCTCTTTCCCGGCGAGCGGCCCAGCGCAATCCCGGTGCTGTTGGTGATCTGCGCCGTCTGGGCCGCCGACAGCGCCGCGTACTTCGTCGGCCTGCGCATCGGCCGGCACAAGTTGCTGCCGCTCGTGAGCCCGCACAAGTCCCGTGAGGGCGCCGCCGCGGGGGTGGCGGCGGGGGTGCTCGCCGGCCTGGTGTTCGCATGGGTCGGGGGCGTGCCGGTTGTGCTCGCCGTCGCGGTGGGCGGCCTGTGCGCCGGCGCCAGCATCGTCGGGGACTTGTGGGAGTCCTCGATCAAGCGCGAGGTCGGCGTCAAGGACGCCGGGTGGGTGCTGCCGGGTCACGGCGGCATGCTCGACCGCTTCGACGGGCTGCTGTTCGCGGCGGTGACGGGATACGCGGTGATGCGGGGGTGGCTCGGCCTGTGAGGCGGCGGATCGCGTTGCTGGGATCGACCGGCTCGATCGGGCGGGCCACGCTCGATGTCGTCGGCCGGCTGCGCGGCGCCGGCATCGAGATCGAGGTGGCGGCCCTCGCGGCTCGCCGCGACGTCGCGACACTGGCCGCGCAGATTCGGACCTTCCGTCCCGCGGCGGCGGCACTGCAGCGCCGGGAGGACGCCGACGCGCTGCGCGCGGCGGTGCCGGGGTGGGAGGGCGAGGTGCTCTCCGGACCGGAAGGTCTCGAGCGCCTCGCGGCGGCCGGTGCGGATCTCGTGGTGGTGGCCGTGGAGGGCGTTGCCGGACTCGCGCCCACGCTGGCGGCCCTGGGCGCGGGCGCGGACGTCGCGCTGGCGACGAAAGAGGCGCTCGTCGCCGGGGGAGCGCTCGTCGTGGAGGCCGCCGTCCGCGCGGGACGGCGCCTCCTGCCCATCGACAGCGAGCACTCGGCGATCTTTCAATGTCTGGAGGGACGGCCGTCCGCCGACGTGGCGCGGTTGTGGCTGACCGCGTCCGGCGGACCGTTTCGCCGCACGCCCGCCGATGCCATGGCCAAAGTGACGCGGGAGGACGCGCTGCGGCACCCGACGTGGCAGATGGGCCCGAAAGTGACCGTGGACTCCGCGACCTTGATGAACAAGGGCCTCGAGATCATCGAGGCCCACTGGCTGTTCGGCGTGGCGCCCGAGCGGATCGACGTCGTGATCCATCCGCAGAGCATCGTGCACTCCTGCGTGGAGCTGGTCGACGGCTCGATCCTGGCGCAGCTCGGGCCGGCCGACATGCGCCTGCCGATTCAAGCGGTGCTCACGTATCCGCACCGCGTCCCGCAGGCGATCGCCCGGCTCGACCTGCGCGCGCTCGGGGCGCTCGAGTTCGAGGCGCCCGACGAGGCGCGGTTTCCGTGCCTCGGATTGGCCCGCGACGCGCTGCGGCGCGGCGGCACCGCGCCCGCGGCCCTCAATGCCGCGAACGAGGCCGCCGTCCGGCTGTTTCTCGACGACCGCATCGGCTTCACGGACATCGCGCCGGCGGTTCGCCGCGCCCTCGACGCCCACGTGCCCCGTCCGGCCGCGTCGCTCGCGGACGTGATCGCGGCGGATCGCGAGGCCCGCGCCGCTGTGCAGGCGCTGTGCGCGGCATAATGGAGATCATGATGAGTGAAACGGGGGATCTGGCGTGTCGACGATAATCCTGGCCGTGCTGGCCCTGGAATTGATGATCCTGGTGCACGAGTTGGGCCACTTGGTCGTGGCGAAGCGGGCCGGCATCCTCGTGCACGCGTTCGCGATGGGGTTCGGCCCGCGGCTCGTCGCGGTCACCCGCGGCGAGACCACCTATAGCCTCAACCTGCTGCCGATCGGCGGCTACGTGAATATGGCGGGCGAGGACACGGACAGCGCCGGCGTCCCGCCGGAGCGCACGTTCCGCGGCAAGTCGGTGGCCTGGCGGCTCGCCGTCGTGCTGGCGGGCCCGGCGATGAACTTCGTGCTCGCGATCGTGCTGCTCGCGGCGGTCGCGATGTCGTACGGCGTCCCGCTGCACGTCAGCACGAAGGTCGGCACGCTCGTGCCCGGCTATCCCGCCGCGCAGGCCGGGCTCCAGACCGGGGACACGATCATCTCCGTCGACGGCCGGCTGATGCGCGACGGCCAGCAGATGATCGATCTGATCCACCGCAGCGGCGACCGGACGCTCGCAATTCTCGTGCAGCGCGGCCCGCGGCGCTTCATCCTGCACGTGCGGACACGCTACGATCTCCGGCAGAAGGTGTGGATCACCGGGTTCTCGCCGACGGTCGTGCGCGGTCGCCTCGATCCCGTGCGGGCCGCCGGCTGGGGGGCCGCGACGACGTTTCGCGACGCCGGCGCCTATCTCACGGCGCTCGGAAACCTGATCCAATCCGGCCGGCTGCTCGGCGAGCTTGGCGGTCCGGTGACCGCGGTCAACGTGCTCGGCCAGGCCGCCCACGCGGGCGGCGAGACGTTCCTCTACTTTACGGCGTTCTTCAGCATCATCATCGGGCTGTTCAATCTGTTTCCGCTGCCGGCGCTCGACGGGGGCCGGGCCGCCTTTCTCGCGGTCGAAGGTCTGCGGCGGCGGCCGGTCGATCCGCGCCGCGAAGGCTATATCCATCTCGTCGGCCTCGCGCTGCTGCTGTGCCTGATTCTGGCGCTGACCGTGCGCGACGTGCTGCATCCCGTGCACTTAACGTTGCCTTAGCATGGCCGTGCTACAATGACGCCGATGGATCGGACCAAGACGCGGCGGGTACAGATCGGACGGGTGCCGGTGGGCGGCGGCGCCCCGATCGCCGTCCAATCGATGACGACGACCGACACCCGCGACCCGGACGCTACGGTCGCCCAGATCCTCGCCCTCGAGCAGGCCGGGGTCGAGATCGCGCGCGTGGCCGTGCCCGATCGCGCGGCCGCCGATGCCCTCCCCGCCATCAAGGCCCGCATTCACGTGCCGCTTGTCGCCGACATCCACTTCGACTACCGGCTGGCGCTGGCGTCGCTCGAGGCCGGCGTCGACAAGCTGCGGCTCAACCCGGGGAACATCGGCAGCGACGACCGCGTGCGGACCGTGGCCCGGGAGGCCAAGGCGCGGAGCGTGCCGATCCGGGTGGGCGCGAACGTCGGCTCGCTCTCCAAAGAGATGCTGCGGAAATACGGGGAGCCCTGCGCCGCGGCGCTGGTCGACAGCGCCCTCGACGAGATCCGGATCCTGGAGGATCTCGACTTCCACGACATCGTCGTGTCGGTCAAAGCGAGCGACGTCGAAATGGCGCTCGACGCCTACACGAGCATCGCGGAGCGCATGCCGTACCCGCTGCACGTCGGCATCACCGAGGCCGGGACGACGTGGGCGGGCACCGTCAAATCCGCCGTCGGCCTCGGCGCGATTCTCTCGCGGGGCATCGGCGACACCATCCGCATCTCGCTCGCGACGGACCCGGTCGAGGAAGTCAAGGCGGGCTTCGAGGTCCTGAAGGCGCTCGGCCTCAGAATGCGCGGACCGATCCTGGTCGCGTGTCCGTCCTGCGGCCGCGCCGACGTGGACATCGTGAGGCTTGCCGAAGAGGTGGAGCGCCGGCTCGCCGTCTACCCGGTGCCGGTCAAGGTGGCGGTGATGGGCTGCGCCGTGAACGGCCCGGGCGAGGCCAGGATGGCGGATCTCGGCGTGGCGTGCGGTAGGGGCATGGGCCTTATCTTCCGGCGCGGGCGGATCGTCGCGAGCCTGCCGGAGGCGCAGCTGCTCGAATGTCTGATGAAGGAAGTCGAGGTCGTGGTGCGCGAGAAGCAGGCCGCGGCCGGCGACCCGGTCATCGAAGCCGTGGGCGGCGGGGACGCGGAGCAGTAGGGCCGGTTCCGCGACCGTTCCGGATCCACAGCGGTTCCGCTTCGCAACACTGCTACTGCAGCGCGACCGATCCTGATGCGGCTGCGCGCCGCACGGCGCACGTTCCCGCAGGGGTTCCCGGGACTGCGGCGAACGAGCATCGTCGAATCTACGGGGGTGGAGGAACGAGCGAGATGCGCGACATCAAGGTGGAAACGCTGCCGGGGGTGCCCGTCGGCGAGCTGCAGGTCGAGATGGTCGAGCGCAAAGGCGTGGGGCATCCCGACTCGATCTGCGACGCGATCATGGATCGCGTGTCGGTAGAGCTGAGCAAGGAGTACATCAGTCAGTTCGGACACATTCTCCACCACAATATCGACAAAGCCTTCCTCGTCGCCGGCGACGCCGACACGCGGTTCGGCGGCGGGACCATCCGGGAGCCGATGCGCCTGATCTTCGGGGACCGCGCCACGTACGGGATCAACGGGCGCGAGCTGCCGGTCCGCGAGATCGCGATCCGGACGGCGAAGCACTGGATCCGCGAGAACCTCCGGTTCGTCGATCCGGGCGCGGCCGACGATCAAGACGGCCCGCACGTCACCTACCAGCTCGAGCTCAAGCCCGGGTCGGCCGAGCTCGTCGACATCTTCAGCCGCGACACCACCGGCGCCAACGACACCTCCGCCGCGGTCGGGTATTGGCCGATGACCGAGACCGAGCGGGTCGTGCGGGAGACCGAGCAGTACATCAACTCCCGGACCTTCAAGGAAGAGTTTCCGGAGGCCGGCGAGGACGTCAAGGTGATGGGCGTGCGGCTCGGGCCCGAGCTGCGCCTGACCGCGGCCGTGGCGTTCGTCGACCGGTTCGTCGAGGGCGAGGATCAGTACTTCCGGCGCAAGCGCCAGCTGCACGAGTCGGTGGTGGAGTTTCTGAAGCACCGCACGACCCTGGAGCGCGTGCACTTCGACATCAACACGCTCGACGAGCCGGGGCGCGGGCAGAACGGCGTGTACCTGTCGGTGCTCGGCACGTCGGCGGAGTCGGGCGACAGCGGACAGGTCGGCCGCGGCAACAAGGTCAACGGCGTGATCGCGATCAACCGGCCGATGGGCACGGAGGCGGCGGCGGGCAAGAACCCGGTGTCGCACGTCGGCAAGATCTATTCGGTGTTCACGCATCAGGTGGCGCAAAAAGTGTACGAGGAAGTCTCAGGCATCCGCGAAGTGTACATCTGGATGGTCAGTCAGATCGGCAGGCCGATCGACCAGCCGATCACCGCGGCCCAGATTATCCTCGCGAAGGGCGTGCGCCGCGGCGCCGTGGAGCGCAAGGTGCGCGACGTCGTCGATCGGGAACTGGCTGGCATCAATGTTTTCTGCCGCGACCTCGCGGGCGGCAAGTACACGATCTGCTGACGCCGCGACCGTCGCGCGCCGTGGTGCGGTGGGCACGGCTGCCGGGAGCGATCCTGGCGGCCGTGTTCGTTTGTGGCGCCTGCGCGGTGCAGCGCGTGCCGATCGGCGCCGGGCCGCCGTTCCTCCGAGCCGCCGGCCTGGCGCGTGTGTCGGACCTCCACGCGATCAGCCCGCCGGCCTGGGCGCCGGACGGGCGGCATCTCGCCTTCAGCACGGCCGACGCGCTGTGGAGCGTGCGCCCGGAGGCCGGCGACGTCGACCACCGGCGCATCGCGGCGGTCGCGGACGTCGAGCGCGTGGCCTGGTCGCCGGACGGGCGGACGCTCGCCGCGCTGGCCGGCGGCCGCCTGCTCGCGTTCGCCCTCGACGATCCGACGCCGCGGGCGCTTGTCCCGGCCGTGGGGATCAAGGATTACGCGTGGCCGCCGGCCGGGCGCACCGGCTTCGGTCGAGGCGCGCCGGGCGGGCCCGGCCCGGCGTATGCAATCGCGAACGGCGCCGGCACCGCGCTCTGGATGCCGCAGGCGGCCGGCGGCGCCGTTCGCATCGGATCACTGCCGGCCGGTCTCGAGATGCGGACGCTGGTGTGGCTCGCCGGGAACGCCGGCCTGGCGGTGGTCGGGGGGGATCGCGGCGCCGCCGTCGATCGCGTCGTGTTCATCCGCCTCGGCGTCCGGGCGGCGACGCGCGTGCAGCGCCTGCCGCCCGGTGGGCACGATCCGGCGCCGTCGCCGGAGGGGCGCTTCATCGCTTACCTCGCCGACGCGGCCTCGTCCGGCGCGCCGGACGGCGAGACGCGCGTCGCGGTGATGCGCGCGGACGCGACCGGGCGCCGCGCGCTCACGCCGCCGGGGCGGTATACCGGCGTGGCGTGGTCGCCCGCCGGTACCCTGGTGGCCTATGCGCGCGAGGAGGACGGCCGGGCTGCGCTGGAGATCGCCGACGTGCTCACCGGTGAACGGCTGTGGCTCGGAGACTACCGGCCCGAGGCGGCCCCGCCGCAGGCGCCGCTCGCGATCGTGTGGGCGCCGGACGGAACGCGGCTCGCCTTCGGGACCGATACCGGGCGCCGCGCAGGATTCGTCTGGGTGGCGACGCTCGAGCGCCGCTAGCCCGGCGGTGGTCTGCGCGCGAAGACGTAGGCCCGGCGGCTCTGGTACTCGACGTCCGGCGCATACGGCCCGCGCTCGACGAGATCTTCCACGACGAGACCCGCGCGCTCCAATTCGCGCCGTATCGCCGCCGGTTCGAAGAAGAAAAAGTCCAGGTCAACCGGCCGGCTCCACAATTCTCGCTCGCGCAGCGCGTCGCATCCGGCATGAAACGCGAGCAGCAGCAGGCCGCCGGGCTGCAGCACACGCGCCATTTCACGAAACACACCGGGGAGCGAGCCGGCCGGGATGTTGACGATCGCGTAGAAGGCGGCGATCCCGGCGAGGGCGCCGTCGGGAAGATCGAGCGCCAGCATGTTGCCTTCACGGAAGGCGATGTCCGGGTTGAGCCGCCGCGCCTCCGCGATCATGCGGGGAGAAAGATCCAGACCGAACACCGCGGCCCCCGCATCGCGCAGGTAGCGGGCGACCTGTCCGGGCCCGCACCCCATGTCGCACGCCTCGCCGCGTCCGGCGACGTCGGTTGCAAAGCGGTCCAGAAGCCGGCGATCGAGCGGCTTGGCCCGCAGCTCATCGAACAGGCGGCGGGCATACTCGTCCGCCAGACGGTCGTAACTGTCGCGGATCGATCGCAACATGTGCACGGCTACGCAAAAGCGTCCAGACGCGCCCATGGGGCGTGCCGCCATTGTACCGCCCTACCTTGCCTTGACACAATCTCCGGCCGGCGAGACAATGAGCCGGTAATGTGTGGGGCGGTGGCCCCGCCAGCCACAGCGGCGGGGCCGCGGCACACCTGTGGGGGTGAACCGAGTGCCGATCTACGAATACCGCTGTCCACACTGCGGGCATCAATTCGAAGTGATGCACGCGGTGAACGCCACGCCGCCGAAGTGCGAGCGGTGCGGCCGAGCGGTGCGGCGTGTATTCACGCCGGTCGGGATCATTTTCAAAGGTTCGGGCTGGCACATTACGGACTACCGGAAAACCCCGGCGCCGGCCGAGGGCGAGACGCAGAAGAGCGAGTCCGCCTCGTCCGGCAAGACGTCCGGCGACGGCGCCAAGACCGGGGCGGCGCCCGCGGACGGGGGCGCCAAGTCGGGGGGCGGCACGAAATCCGGCGGCACGCGATCGAAGTCCGCGACGCGGTCCGGTGGGGGCGGTTCCGACTCGTAGCCGCGGCGCCGGCGCGAGGGCGTGGCCCATCGGCCGCGCCCTCGCGCTGTCGTTGGCGCTGTGCGCGGTCGCCGGGCCGCTTGTGATGACGCGGCGGCCGGCGGCGGATGGGCCGGCCGCCGCG
>DASYXS010000060.1:0-2034 GCA_035934535.1 bacterium | reverse complement strand
GCCCAGGGGTCCCCGCCCGCCGGCGCGGCGGAATCGGAATCCGCCGGGCGCCCGTGAGGTACTGACCCGTCACCGACGCCGGGGTCCGGAGGATCGTCGCGAGCGGCCCGGAGGCGACCACCCGGCCGCCGTGGGCGCCCGCGCCCGGTCCGATATCGACGATCCAGTCCGCGGCGCGAATCGTCTCCTCGTCGTGCTCCACGACCAGGATCGTGTTGCCGAGATCGCGCAGGCGCAGCAGCGTGTTGATCAGCCGGCGGTTGTCCCGCTGATGCAGGCCGACGCTCGGTTCGTCGAGCACGTACAGCACGCCCATCAGCCCCGAGCCGATCTGGGTGGCCAGCCGGATCCGCTGCGCCTCGCCGCCGGACAGCGTGTTGGCGGTGCGGTCGACCGTCAGGTAATCCAGCCCCACGTCGACGAGGAACCTGAGGCGGGCCGTGATCTCCTTGAGCACCTGTTGCGCGATCAGCCGTTCGCGGTCGCCCAAATGCAGCTCCGAGAAGAACGTGAGCGCGCCCCGGACGGTGAGCGCGCTGGCCTCGGCGATCGAGCGGCCGCCCACCGTGATCGAGAGCACCTCCTTCTTCAGCCGCGTGCCGCGGCAGGCCGGGCACGGGGCCGTGCTCATATACTGCTCGATCTCTTCCTTGACGTACTCGGAGTCGCTCTCCTTGTACCGCCGCTCGAGCTGCGGGATCAAACCCTCGAAGGCGGCGACGTAGTTCCGGAGCTCCCCCCAGCGGTTGTGGTACCGGAGCCGGACTTCCTCGCCGGTGCCCCGCAGCAGCGCCCGGACGAACTCCCGCGGCAGCCGCCGCACGGGGGTGCGCATGTCGACGCCGAAGTGGTCGGCGAGCGACCGCAGCACCTCCTGATAGTACTCACTCGTGGAGACGGCCCAGGGCACGACGGCCCCGTCGAAAAGCGAGAGGTTCTGGTCGAGCACGAGGTCCGGATCGATCTCCTGCTTGAACCCGAGCCCCGTGCACACCGGACACGCGCCGTACGGCGCGTTGAACGAGAAGATCCGCGGCTCGATCTCCGGCAGGCTCAGGCCGCACTCCGGGCACGCAAAGTTGCGGCTGAGAACCAGTTCCTCGCCGTCCACGACCCCGTCTGACCCCGTCTGCGCGGCGTCAGTCCCACGAAGGGGGAGGCGGGACGGCGCGGGGCGAGCAGCGGAGATGCCGACAATCCCCTGTCCGAGCTTGAGCGCCGTCTCCACCGAGTCGGCCAGCCGCGACCGGATCTCCGGATGCACCACGAGCCGGTCGACGACCACCTCGATCGTGTGCTTGCGGTGCTTGTCGAGCGGAATCTCCTCGCCGAGCTCGTAGAGCGCGCCGTCCGCGCGGACCCGCGCGAACCCCTGGCGCCGCAGGTCCTGGAACAGCTGCCTGTACTCCCCCTTGCGCCCGCGGACGATCGGCCCCAGGACGAGAAGCCGCGTGCCCTCCGGCATGGCGAGGACCCGATCGACGATCTGCTCCGGCGTCTGCCGGTTGATCGCCTGACCGCACCGCGGGCAGTGCGGCACGCCCACGCGCGCGTACAGCAGCCGCAGGTAGTCGTATACTTCGGTGACGGTGCCGACGGTGGAGCGCGGGTTGCGTGGCGCGCCCTTCTGGTCGATCGAGACCGCGGGACTGAGGCCCTCGATGTGATCGACGTCCGGCTTCTCCATGAGGCCGAGGAACTGCCGCGCGTACGCCGACAGGGACTCCACGTACTTGCGCTGGCCTTCCGCGTAGATCGTGTCGAACGCGAGGGACGACTTCCCCGATCCGGAAATCCCGGTCAGCACGACCAGTTGGTCGCGCGGAATCTCCACGTCGATGTCGGCCAGATTGTGCTCGCGCGCGCCGCGCACGATGATGCGATCCAGGGGCATGCTCCCGTCCTACTCGCCTACCGGAGCGCCAACGGCCGCGGCGTCCGGGTTATGCCCGCGGCCGGCCGGACGGCCGCCGGGCGCGACTTCTCGCCCCGCCGCGCCGGCGCCCGCCGCGGGCGCCGGCGGGCGCGAAAAAC
>DASYXS010000173.1:0-18381 GCA_035934535.1 bacterium | reverse complement strand
GTCTCGCAATCGGCGCTTGACGCCCGCCGTCTGGGGTACGTGAGGGACGCGGACGGCATTACGATGGACGCCGAGCGGTTGATTCAGGACGCGAAGGACGCCGCGTTGGCGGCGGTTCGCGCCGGCTACCGGCCGCCGCTGCCGGACCGGATTCGCGTCGGCGGCGAGCGGATTCGCGCGGCGCTCTACGAAACGCTCTACATCTTGAAGGCCGGCGGCCAGATCACGGCGTTCGACGAGGTCGTCGGCCGCCGGCTGGCGCACGTGCTGGCCGGGGGCGCCGTGCCGGAGGGGACCGGGGTCTCCGAAGGCTACCTGCTCGATCTGGAGCGCGAGGCGTTTCTCGGGCTGCTCGGCGAGGCGAAGACGCGGGAGCGGATGCGGCACCTGTTGCAGACCGGCCGGCCGCTTCGGAACTAGCGGACGGCGTGCGGGGGAGTGCGACGATGCGTGACGCGGTGATCGTCTCGGCGGTCCGAACCGCCATCGGCAAGGCGCCGCGGGGCGCGCTCCGCGATACGCGGCCCGATGAGCTGGCCGCGGCGGTGATTCGGGAGGCGGTCCGCCGCGCGAGCGGACTCGAGCCGGCGGCCGTCGAGGACGTGATTTTGGGCTGCGCCCTCCCGGAGGGGGAGCAGGGTCTCAACATGGCGCGGGTGGCGGCGCTGCGGGCGGGATTGCCGGTCACCACCTGCGGCCAGACCATCAACCGCTTCTGCTCTTCCGGCCTGCAGGCGATCGCGCTCGCCTCCTACGAGGTGATGACCGGCCAGGTGGACGTGGCGGTGGCCGGCGGAGTCGAGAGCATGAGCCTCGTGCCGATGCGCGGCAACAAATACGCGCCGAATCCGCACCTGGCCGGCGAGTGGCCCGACGTGTACCTCTCGATGGGGCTCACCGCGGAGAACGTGGCGCGTCGGTTCGAGATCTCGCGGGAGGACCAGGACGCGTTCAGCCTGCGGAGCCACGAGCGCGCCGCAGCGGCGATCGGGGCCGGCCGCTTCACGGACGAGGTCCTGCCGCTCGTGGTCCGGCGGTGGGAGGACGGCGACGGCCGCCCGATGATGCGGGAAGTGACGTTTGCGGCGGACGAGGGCGTGCGCGCCGATACCTCGCTCGAGCGGCTCGCCGCGCTGCCGCCCGTGTTCGCCAAGGATGGGGTGGTGACCGCCGGCAACTCGTCGCAGACGAGCGACGGCGCCGCGGCCGTGGTGGTAATGGCCGGCGAGACGGCGGAACGGCTGCGCCTCGCGCCGCTCGGCGTCTTCCGGTCCTTCGCCGTCGCCGGCGTGCCGCCGGAGATCATGGGCATCGGCCCGATCGAGGCGGTGCCCAAGGCGCTGCGCCAGGCGCGGGTGCGCCTGCAAGACGTCGACGTGATCGAGTTGAACGAAGCGTTCGCCTCGCAGGCGGTCGCGGTCGCCCGGCGGCTCGATCTCGACGCGGCCCGGCTCAACCCGAACGGCGGAGCGATCGCGCTCGGGCATCCGCTCGGGTGCAGCGGGGCGCGCATCACGGTGACGATGCTGCACGAGCTGGCGCACCGGGGGGCGCGGTACGGCGTCGCGACGATGTGCATCGGCGGCGGCATGGGCGCGGCGGGCGTCTTCGAGCGGCCGTAGCAGCACGACGGCGGCGAATCCGTGGGGGGGGCGTGACGCGATGGACGTGACGAGTGTGGCGGCGGGCGGCAGCTTCCTCATCACAGCGCCCGCGCCGCGGGATGTCTTTACGCCCGAAGATTTCTCGACGGAGCACCGGCTCGCGGCCCGCAGCCTCGCGGAGTTTCTCGCGGCCGAGGTCGAGCCGCGCACGGCGGAGCTCGAGACGCACAATTATCCGCTGATGCGGCGGCTCTTGCGTCAGTTGGGCGCGCTCGGCTTCCTCGGCGTCGACATCCCGGAGGCCTACGGCGGCACGGGGCTCGACTTCATCACCTCGCTGCTCGTCGCCGAGACGATGAGCCGCGGGTCGTTCGCGGTGTCGTTCGGCGCCCACAGTTCGATCGGGACACTGCCGATCGTCTACTTCGGCACCGACGGGCAGAAGGGCCGGTATCTGCCGGGGCTCGCCGCGGGCGAAATCGTGGGGGCGTACGCGCTCACGGAGCCCACCGCGGGCTCGGACGCCCTGGCCGCGCGGACGCGCGCGGTCCTCGCGGAGGACGGACGCGCGTACCGCCTCACCGGCACCAAGCAATTCATCACCAACGCGGGCTTCGCCGACGTCTTTACCACATACGCGAAGGTGGACGGTGAGCGGTTCACGGGCTTCATCGTGGACCGGTCGACGGACGGCCTGGAGATCGGCCCCGAAGAGCACAAGATGGGCATCAAGGGCTCGTCCACAGCGAGCCTCTTCTTCGACAACGCCCGCGTGCCGGCGGAGAACCTGCTCGGCGAGGTGGGCGGGGGACACCGCGTCGCGCTCAACATCCTCAACATGGGGCGCCTCAAGCTGGCAACCGCGTGCACCGGCGCCGCCAAACGCGCCCTGCGCCAGGCGATCGCGTACGCGGTCGAACGCCATCAGTTCGGGCGCCCCATCGCGTCCTTCGGACTCGTGCAGCAGAAACTGGCCGAGATGGCCGTGCGCACCTACCTGCTCGAAAGCATGATTTACCGGACCGGCGGGCTGATCCAGGCCGTGCGGGAGACCGCGGACACGCCGGTCAGGGCGGTCGAGGAGTACGCCGTGGAATGCGCGATCGGCAAGGTATACGCGTCGGAGGCGGCCGGGTTCGTCGTGGACGAGCTCGTGCAGATCTACGGCGGGAACGGATTTATCGAGGACTATCCCGCCGCCCGGGCGTACCGCGACGCCCGGATCAACCGCATCTACGAGGGGACCAACGAGATCAACCGGCTGCTGATCACGGGCATGCTGCTGCGCCGCGCGCAGCGGGGACGGCTGCCGCTTCTCGAGGCCTGCCGGGCCGCGGTCGCCTCGATCGCGGGGAGCGCGGCCCCGCCGGGTCGTCCCGAGGGCACGGGCCCGCTCGCGGATGCGTGGACGCAGGTCGAACGCGCGAAGCAGGCGTGTCTCGCCGTTGCGGGTGTCGCCGCCGCGAAATACGGCGACGGGCTCGGCGAGCAGCAGGAGGTGCTTGCGCGCATCGCCGACCTGATCATCGAGATCTTCGCGATGGAGAGCGGTTTGCTGCGCGCCGTCCGCGCGGTCGAGCGGGGACAGCCGGAGGACGGCAAAGCCGATCTCGTCCGCGCCGGCATCACCGGCGGTGCCGCGCGCGTGGAAGGCTGGTGCCGCGACGTCCTGGCGGCGGCCGGCGAGGGCGAGGCGCTCCGCGGCCGGCTCGCCGCGGTGCATCGCCTTCTGGACAACGTGCCGCCCGACGGCTTCGCGCTGCGGCGCCGGATCGCCGAGCGGCTGCTGGACGCCGGCGCCTACGTGGCGTAGCGGATGCGCGTCGGGGATCTGTTCAGTCTCTCCGGCCGGGTGGCGCTCGTCACCGGCGGATCACGCGGCCTGGGCCGGGAGATCGCCGAAGGCCTGGGTGAGGCCGGAGCCGCGGTCGCGCTCACGGCGCGCCGGGACGAATGGCTCCGCGAGGCCGAGCAGGCGCTGCGCGCGGCCGGCATCGACTGCATGGCGGCGGCGTGCGACGTCAACCGCCCGGACGCGGTCCAGGCCCTGGTCCAGGCGGTCGCGGCGCGATTCGGCACGATCGACATCTTGGTCAACAACGCGGGCGCGACGTGGGGCGCGCCCGTGCTCGAGATGCCGCTCGACCGGTGGCAGCGGGTGCTCGAGACCAATCTGACGGGGACGTTTCTGGTGACGCAGGCAGTCGGGCGGCTGATGGTGGATCGGCGGTACGGCAAGATCGTCAACATCGCGTCGATCGCCGGGCTCGCCGGCAATCCGCCCGACGTGCTTGACACCATCGGCTACAGCGCGGCCAAGGGCGGCGTCATCGCGTTCACGCGCGACCTCGCGGTGAAATGGGCGCCCCACGGCGTGTACGTGAACGCGATCGCGCCGGGCTTCTTCCGCACCCGGATGACGGAATCGCTGCTCGAACGCAATCAGGCCCGCGTCGAGGCGCAGATTCCGCTCGGGCGCATCGGACGGCCGGGCGAGCTCAAGGGCGTCGCGGTCTTCCTCGCCTCCGCGGCCTCGGACTACGTGACCGGCCAGATCATCCCCGTCGACGGGGGGCGCACGGCGACATGACGGTCAAAGCCGGGCGCTGCTTAGCCACGGAGAGGAAGGAGTCCCGATAGGCGGCCTCTAACCGACGGCCTTAACCTGCGGGCGCGGAGTCGTTATGACGGGAGCGGTGACGCCGGAGACGTGAGCGGGGAGAGCCCGATGGCCGGTCCCAATCTGTTGCACACGGCGGATCACAATTCAGGGCGGCTCGCCGCGCTGTGTTACCTCCTGCAAGAAAAGCGGCTCACCCTCGCGTGGCTCCTGACTGAGACCCGGGCCGTGCGCCAACGCGGTGGCCTGCCTGCCTGGACCGCGCAGATTCCGCCGGTTCCCGTCTATACGTTCACCCGCAAGGCCGGCGTGCTTCGCATGGTGCCCCGGCCCGCCATCAAGGGCGGAGCGGGTCCGACCGACCGTCCGTTCGAGTTCGCACGGTTCGCGACCGACCACGTTCCCGAAGCCGCGGTGCTGCGCGTCGAGGGCGAGGTGGACCTGTCGGTCGCGCAGTCGTTGGCGGGTGCACTCGCGGACCTCTATTGCGCAAGCGGACGCGTCATCGTCGATTTCAGCAGGGTGGCCTACCTGGACGGCGCCGGTATTCGTGTTCTCACGCGCTTCGCGGTGGAGAATCCCGGACGATTTGTCATCGTCGGGTCGAGCCCGACGATCCGCCGCCTGTTCGAGATCCTCCGGCTCGTCGAGGTCCTGCCGGTGATGGCGTCGCTGGGAGCCGCGCGGGAGTATCTCGGACCGCGGTAGACGTTCAGGACCATGCCAGTGAAAGTCGGGATTCTCGGCGCCGGCTTCATCGGGCGCCTTCACGCGCTCAACCTCAAGGCGGACGCGCGGGTCTCGCTCGTCGGCATCGCCGACGTCGTCCCGGCCGCGGCCGCCCGCCTCGCCGCCGAAGCGCAAACGGCGCCGCTGCCGGATCTCGCCGCGCTCCTCGACGCCGGCGCGGACGCCGTGTACGTCACGACGCCGAACACCCATCACGTCGAGCCGGTGCTCAGAGCACTCGCCCACGGCGCGCACGTGTTCTCCGAAAAGCCGATGGCCACGTCGCTCGAGGGAGCATTCCGGATCCGCCGCGCGGCCGAGCAATCGCGCGGCGTCTACCAGGTGGGGTTCAACCGGCGGTTCGCCAACGTGTACGCGTTCGCGCGGCGGCTGATCGACGAGGGCCGCCTGCGGCCCCTCGCCGCGCAGCTCAAGCACAACCGCGGGGAGCTGCGCCAGCCGCCGTGGACCTCGGATCCGAAAGTGACCGGCGGATATCTCTACGAGACGCCGGTGCACCTCTTCGACATGGCCCGTTTTCTCTTCGGCGACGCCGCGGAGGTGCAGGGATGGGCGCGGCAGAGCCTCTACGCGGAGCCGGACGCGTTCACCCTCCTGCTGCGGTTCCGCAGCGGACTGATCACGTCCCTGACGAGCGTGGCGCACGCGAGCTGGCTCTTTCCCTCGGAGCGCGTTGAGATCTACGGCGATCACGCCTCTGTCGTGACCGAGGAGCTCGAGCGCGCCGCGTTCAGCGCCGGCGCGCGCGCGCAGGTCGAGGCGATCGACTGCGGCGCGATGCCGTTTGAGCAGAAGTGGGGGTACGTGATCGAAGACCGGCTGTTCATCGACGCCGTGCTCGGCGAGCGTGCTCCCGCGGCGACCGCGGCCGACGGCTATCGCGCGACGGAACTGGTCGAGGCGTCCTACCAGGCGGCGCGCGAAGGCCGATCCGTCCCCCTGCCGCTTCCCGAACCGGTCGTCTCCTAGCGCGTTACGCACCGATTTCCCACCGGCAAATCCGAACCGGCGTCTCGCCGGTATCGCGTTTGGCTGCGCTCCCGTCAGGGAAATAATAGAGCGGCTACATGTAGAGAGGGGCAACGGGAGGGGGTGAAAGCGCATGATTTTTCTGCTCCTCGGTCTGCTGATCCTTGCCGCCACGGGTCACATGCTCCTGCGATAACGGGGCGGCGCCGATTCGGACCGATGCAGCAAGCGACTACCGACAGTTAGGGACCGATAGGGACCGACCCGCGCCGGCGGGACCGCGAAACCGGTGTTCGAAGGACGGCACAAACGATTCACATTTGGACAAAGGGAGGGTTGTATGCGCAAGATCGCGTTGCTCGTACTCGGCGTAATGGTCCTGTCGTTCGCCGGCGCGGCCATGGCCCAGACTCAACCGGCGACAACCCCGGCGACGCAGACCCAGGGTCAGTATCCCAACGTCGCCAACTTGAAGCCGTTCTCCGCGGAAGCGAACTACATGTCCCTCGCCGGATATCTCCGGTACCTGGTGTTCCAGCAGACGGGGCAGTGGCTCACCCGCGAAGAGGCGGTGCGCATCGTTAATCAGCAGCGCGGCATGTAGGACGGCGTTCGTTAGTTCGCCGCTGGACGGCGCGGGGGAGGGCGAACGCCCTCCCCCGTGCGTTTCTCAGCGTAAGTGCGATGCAGTGACGCAGGACGCACCAACAGCACTGAAAGGAGGAGAGGTATCGGCAGTGAGACTTGATCGACGACCGATACAGCGATTGCTCGTCAGCGCCGTCCTGGTGGCGGCGTTAGGCGCCGGCCTCGCTTCCGTGGCCGTAGCACAGACGCCGGCACCCTATGTGAAAGTATTCGTGGACGGCAGTCCGGTGTACTTCGACCAGGCCCCGGTCATGGCCAACGGGCGGGTGCTCGTCCCGCTCCGCGGTGTGTTCGAGCGGCTCGGGGCCACGGTGGCATGGGATCCGACGTCGCAGACCGTGCTCGCGCAGAGCGGCACGACGAGCGTCTCGCTGCGGATCGGGTTGCCCCAGGCGTTCGTCAACGGGCAGGCGCAGTTCCTGGACGTGCCGGCGATGCTGGTCGGCGGCCGGACCCTTGTGCCGCTGCGCTTCGTCAGCCAGGCGCTCGGCGCCGGGGTGACGTGGGACGCCGCGTCGTCCACGGTCCAGATCACGAGCCAGGGAGCGCTCACCGCTCCGCCGGTGAGCTACCCGCCGTCGCAACCCTACCCGCCATCGCAGTCCTACCCGCCGGCGCAATCCTATCCGCCGACGGTCTACCCGCCCGCCGTGCCGGCGACGATCTCGGGCGCGGTTGTGCGCGTGAATGCCACGGCGTATCCGGGCCAGCTGTTGGTCCAGACGCCGAACGGCCAAGTGTACACCTACAACATCGTTTCCGGTACGACGATCGTGCGCCAGAACGCGGTCACGGGCGTGAGCGGGCCGGTGTCCCTCAGCGCGCTCAGACCTGGTGACTCCGTCCAGGTGACGGCCGACCAGTCCGGCACGGCGCAGAACGTACAGGCGTCGTTCACGCCCACGGCTCCGTCCGCCGGGGCCATTACATCGGTGACCGTGACGCCGACCGGGCGCCCGTTGGTGTCCGGAGACGTGATGACCGTCGTCGCGACGGGTCCGGCGCACGGCACCTCGGGCTTTACGATCACCGGGCTCCGGAGCGGCGTTCCGATGACCGAATCGGCAAACCAGCCCGGTACGTACGTCGGCAACTACGCCGTCCAGCCCGGCGACTACATTCAGAACACCTCCGTGGTCGTGTCGCTGACGGCGCCGAACGGACAGGTTTTGACGCAAACGGCGCCGAGCCCGGTAACGATCACCGCATCGGCGAACGTGCCGCCCGCCGCGGGCGGCGCCCCGGTGATCACGCAGCCGGGCCCGGGAAGCCCCGTCCACACACCTTTCACGGTGACGGGCACCGCGCCGCCCGGCTCGCTCGTCAAGGTCCAAGCGGACTATAACGGTACCGTGCTGCTCTTCCCCATACAGGGCACGCTCGGCACGCAGACGGTGACGGCCGACCGGAACGGCAACTGGTCGGCGACATTCACGCAGGCGCCGCCGGTGCGCGGGGTCAACGTGACGATTTCCGCGGTCCTCGTGGACTATACGGGCGCGGCGCGTTCACCGTCGACCTCGGTCAACACCACGCTGCAGTAGAGTCGGGCCGGGTTTCGGCAGGAGTTACGTCGCCGGGGCGGCCCGCAGCAGCCGGCCGCCCCGGCCCGCTTTTTCACCCGCCGCCGCGTCAAGTATACTGGCAGGGCGATGGCACGGCCGACGGCATCGGACACCATGGACGCGCTGTTCCGGGCAGACGAGCACTCCCGTCTCGCCGGGCGTCCCGATGCGGGCGCCTCCGAGGCCGCGCGGGCGTCCCGGCGTCTTCCCGCGATCCTCGCCGCGCTCGGCGCGGTGCTCGTGCTCTACCTCGCGGTGCCGTTCCTGGTCGGTTTCGCCTCCCTCGGCCGCGCCGATACGATCGCGGCGGCGCGGGACGCGATCAACGCCGGCGCCGTCGGCGTGTCCGTGGTGACCGCGACGGTCTCGACCGCGATCGCGGTGGTCCTTGGGGTGCCGCTCGCCTACGTCCTCGCCCGCGGCGACTTTCGAGGCAAAGCCCTCGTCGCGGCCGCGGTCTACCTGCCGCTCGTGGTGCCGCCGCTGGCCGGGGGGCTGCTGCTGCTGACCGTCTTCGGCCCGCGCGGCTTCGTCGGCGGGTGGCTCGACGCCCGCAACATTCAAATCGCCGACGCGTGGCCGGGCATCGTGCTCGCCCAGGTCTTCGTCGCCGCGCCGTTTCTGATCGTGGCGGCGCAGGTCGCCTTCGCCGGGGTCGATCCGGCGCTCGAGCGGGTCTCGTACGCGCTCGGGGTCCCACCGCTGCGGACGTTCTTCCGCGTGTCGCTCCCGCTGGCGTGGCCCGGTATCCTCGCCGGCCTGCCGCTTGCGTGGCTGCGCGCGCTCGGCGAGTTCGGCGCGACGGTCATGCTGGCGTATCATCCGTATTCGCTGCCGGTGTACCTGTTCGTCCAGTTCGGCGCTCAAGGACTGCGCGCGGCGCTTCCGATCGCGGCGATCCTCGCAGCGCTCGGGATCGCGGCCCTCGCGGTCGTGCGGGCGGCCGGCCGGCGATGGTGAGCGGCCCGTGCTGACCGTTGCCGCGGCCTGCCGTCTGGGCGATTTCACGCTCGACGTATCGTTCCGGTCGATGCACCGGCGGACCGTGCTCTTCGGCCCCTCGGGCGCCGGGAAGACCATGACGCTGCAGTGCATGGCGGGGTTCCTCGTGCCGCCGCGCGGCTACGTCGCGATCGGAGAAACGGTGCTGCTCGATACGGAACGGGGCATCAACGTCCCGCCGTGGTCCCGGCGGGCCGGCGCCGTGCTGCAGGGTGACGCGCTGTTTCCGCACCTCGACGCGGCCGCGAACGTCGCGTACGGGATGCGGCGGGTCTGGCGCGGCCGCGAGCCGACGCGGGCGCTCGCCTTGCTCGCCGCGGTCGGGCTGCCCGGGTACGGGGAGCGCCGCCCGGCCGATCTGTCCGCGGGGGAGCGGCAGCGCGTGGCGCTGGCCCGCGCGCTGGCGAGCGACCCGCGGGCGCTGCTGCTCGACGAGCCGTTTTCGGCGGTCGACGCGCCGGTCCGCGAGCAGCTGCGCCGAGACCTCATCGCCCTCGTCGAGGCGCGCGACCTGCCGGTGGTCGTCGTGACGCACGACTTCGACGAGGCCCACGTGCTCGGCGAGATGATCGTGGTGCTGGTCGGCGGACGGGTCGTCCAGAGCGGAGCGCCGGCCGACGTGGCCGCGCGGCCGCGCACCGCCACGGTGGCGCGTCTCGTCGGCGCGGCGAACGTGCTCAGCGGTCGAGTCGTCGGACGGGAAGACGGGGTCGCGGTGGTGCGCGCCGGGCTGTTCCTGCTGCGCGTGGCCACCCCCGCCGGCCGTGGAGAGCGTCCAGTGGAGAGCGTCCAAGTGTGCGTCCGCCCGGAAGGACTGCGGCTCGGACCCGCCGGCAGCCATGACCCTCAGGCCGTCGAAGCGCGCGTTCTTCAAGTTCTTCCCCGGCGCGTGGGCGCGACCGTGTTGCTCGCGGCGAACGGGACTCGGCTCGAAGCCTGGGTCGCGGGCCGCCCGCCCGCTCCGGGCACCATGGTCGAGGTCGCCATCCCGGACGGCGCGAGCCACGCGCTCGAGCCAGAAGCGCCGCGGCCGGCCGCGGCGGCCGTCATATCCTCACAGGTGAGATGACCCCGATGAGGCGCGTCGGATACGTCCCGGCCGTACGGGCGGCCGTTATGACCCTGGTGACGGTCCTCGTGCTCGCGGGGGACGGGGGAGGCGATAGGCGCGGGCCGCGATCGGCGTCGGCGGGGGCAGCCCCGGTGCGGGTGCTCTATGCAGGATCCCTCGTCAACGTCTTCGAGCGCGAGCTCGGACCCGCGTTCACGCGCCGATCCGGGATCCCGGTCCTCGGCCGAGCCGGGGGGTCAACGGCGCTCGCGCACCTCATCCGGGACGGGCTCGCGCCGGCCGACGTGTTCGTGAGCGCCGACCCGGCCGTCAACCAGATCCTGGCCCGGCGTACCGGCGCGCCGTCGGTCCCGTGGTTCTTGACCTTCGGCAGCACGTCGATGGTCGTCGCCTACGCCCCCGGAAGCCGGTTCGCGCCGGCACTTCGAGAGGCCGCGGATCCCGGACCCGCCGGCCGGAGCGATCCGGCGCTGCGGCGCCGCGCATGGTTCCGGGTGCTGGCGACCCCGGGACTGCGTCTGGGACGCACCGACCCGGCGCTTGACCCCAAGGGCTACCGGACCCTCTTTGTCCTTCGTCTCGCGGAGCGGTATTACCGCGATCCAGGCTTGGCGGGACGGCTGCTCGGCACGGAGGAGAACCCGCAGCAGATCTTCCCGGAAGAGGCGCTGATCGGCCGGCTCGCGTCCGGGCAGCTCGACGCCGGGTTCTTCTATCTCGTCGAGGCGATCGCTCAGAGGCTGCCGTACTTCACATTGCCCCCGGCGCTCAACCTCGCGGACCCCGCTTTCGCGGCATTCTACCACGGCGTGACCTACGTTGACCCGAGAGGCGTGACATACCGGGGGGCCCCGATCCTCTATACGGTCGCGATCCCGTCCTCCGCGCGCAACGCGGACGGAGCGGTGCGCTTCGTCGCGTTTCTCCTCGGCCGGGAAGGCCGCGGACTCCTCGCCGCGCGCGGAATCCTCGGCGTCCCGGCTCGCGCCGGAGGCCGGGCCGCGGACATCCCGGCATCGCTCCGGCCATTCGTCGCCGGATCTTATCATGAATGAAGGCCCGGGAGAACGCGCACGGCCGGTCGCGGACGTTACGAGAGGACGGCAATGACCGGCAGAAGGGCAAGAATGAGAGAGGAAGGGGACGTGCGCCCGACTCCCTAAATACCCGGAGTACCCAATTTCATTGAGGTGATCAACGTGACCGACCAGGCGCCGCGGGAGCGGATGCGTGTCCTCCGCTATCCCACCGAGACCTATACACAGGCCGCGAGCACCATGCGCAACGTCCTGTACGAGATCAAGAAGGTGATTGTCGGACAGGATCTGATGCTGGAACGGATTCTGGTCGCGCTGCTCTCGCGCGGGCACATCCTCATCGAAGGCGTGCCGGGGCTCGCGAAGACGCTCGCGATCAAGACGACCGCGCAGGTGCTCGACTGTCAGTTCAAGCGCATCCAATTCACGCCGGATCTCGTGCCGGCGGACCTGGTCGGGACGCGGATCTACAACCAACAGTCCGGCACCTTCGAGGTCGAGTTGGGGCCGGTGTTCGCCAACCTGGTCCTCGCGGACGAGATCAACCGCGCGCCGGCCAAGGTGCAGTCCGCGCTCCTCGAATCGATGCAGGAGCGGCAGGTCACGATCGGCAAGCAGACGTTCTCGCTGCCCGACCCGTTCCTCGTGCTCGCAACGCAAAACCCGATCGAGAGCGAAGGGACCTATCCGCTGCCCGAGGCGCAGGTCGACCGGTTCATGTTCAAGGTGGTCATCTCGTATCCGACGTTCCACGAGGAAATGACGGTGATCGACCGCATCACCGATCAGATGCCGACCGTGAACCGCGTCATCGGCGTCCAGGAGCTCTTCGACCTCCAGAAGGTCGCCGACGCGGTTTACGTCGACCCAAAGCTCCACGAGTACGCGGTGAGCCTCGTCACGGCGACGCGGCGGCCGCAGGAGTTCGGGCTCGGCGATCTGTCCCGCTACGTCGCCTACGGCAGCAGCCCGCGGGGTTCGCTCAACCTGATCATCGGCGCAAAGGCGCTCGCGCTGCTGCGGGGCCGGGAATACGCCATGCCCGAAGACGTGCGGGATCTCGCGCCGGAAGTGCTGCGGCACCGGTTCCTGCTCTCGTATGAGGCGCTGGCCCAGGACATGACGCCCGACCAGCTGCTGCAGCGAATGATGGACGCGGTGCCCGTGCCGCGCGTCCACATCGGCGATCCGTACGGCGAGACGAAGACCGCCGCGGCCCTCGAGAAGTAATCCCGGCACCGTCCGTGCGTCTCCCGCTCGTCCGCAACGGCCGACCCGCCCACCCGCTGCCGCAACGCTCCGCGGGACACCTCGGCGGCCCGGCCCGCTCATCCGCGCCCGCCCCGGTTGTCCCGGGGACGTCCGGCCCCGGCGTCGAAACGCCGGAGCGCATTCTCCGGCGGCTCGAGTTCAAGGTCGTGCGCCGGCTCGACGGCTTCCTGTTCGGCGACTACCGCGGCATCTTCTACGGACCGAGCCTCGACCTCGCCGAGGTGCGCGAGTACCAGCCGGGCGACGAGGTCCGCCGGATCGACTGGAACGTCACCGCGCGCATGAACCAGTTGTTCGTGCGCCAGTACCGTGAAGAAAAGGAACTGACCGCCTGGCTCCTCGTCGATCTGTCGCCGTCGATGCAGTTCGGGACGGTCCGGCAGTTCAAGCGGGAGCTGGCCGTGGAATTCGCCGGCGTCGCCGCCTACATCATCACGCGCCACGGCGACAAGGTGGGCGGCCTCGTGTTTCCGACGAAGTCCGGCGTCAGCTTCATCCCGCCGCGCACCGGCCGGCTGCACGCCCTGCGCGTGGTGCGGGATCTCGCCACGGTCCCCGCGACGATGGGCGGCGGGCCGACGGACCTTGGCGCGGTGCTGCGGCAGCTCGGCCGTCTCGCGAAGCGCCGCGCGCTCGTCTTTCTGATCTCCGACTTCCATTCACCCGCGGGGTGGGAGCGGCCGCTCTCGGAACTGGGCCGGCGGCATGAGATCATCGCCGTGCGGATCGAAGATCCGCGGGAGCGCGAACTACCGGACGTCGGCGGCGTCTATCTCCACGACCCGGAGACCGGGCAGCAGCTGTGGATCGATACGTCGGACCGCCGGGTGCGGCAGGCGCACCGCGCGCTGGTGGCCGAGCGGGACGCGCGCCTGAAGGAGGCGCTGACGAAGACCGGGGTCGACCTCCTGACCTTGTCGACGGGAGCGGGCCTCGTGGACGATCTGCTGCGGTTCATCACCCTGCGAAGGCGGCGGCGATGGAGTTTACCTGGCCGGTAATGCTGTGGGCCATGGCCCTGCTGCCGATCTCCGTGATCTGGTACGTGCTCGGCGTGCGCCGGATCCGGCGCACGACCGCGCAGCGCTTTGCGGAAGCGCCGCTCTTTGCGCAGATCGCAGTGCGCCTGCCCGCGGTGCGCCGCCACATCAGCATGGGACTGTACTTCGCGGCGCTTGCGTTGTTGCTCGGCGCCGCCGCGCGCCCCGTCATGGCCCTGCCGCTGCCGGTCAACCGTGCGACGGTGATTCTGGCCATCGACACGAGCGGCAGCATGGCCGCGCCCGATCTGCAGCCGACGCGCCTCGACGCCGCCCGGCAGGCGGCCATGGGATTCCTCGACGTCTTTCCCCCCGGCCCGCGGGTGGGACTCGTGACGTTCAGCACCTACGCGACGCTGATGGTGCCGCCGACCGACGATCGCGGCGCGATCCGCGACGCGCTCGCGACGATCAAGACACAGGAGGCCACGGCCATCGGCGACGGCATCGCGGTCTCGCTGCGGGCCATCCCGGGCCGGGCGCCGAGCGTGCCCGGATCGTCCGGGCAGGCCCCCGGCCAGGGCCAGCCGCCGTTCGGGCAGTCCCCCTTCGGCCAGTCACCGTTCGGGACGCCGCCGGGCCAGACGCAGCCGCCCGCCGCGATACCGGGGCAGGGGCAGACGGCGCAACCCGAGGACCTGCCGCCCGCGGCCGTCATTCTCCTCACCGACGGCGGGCAGAACGCGGGCACCGCCGACCCTATTCGCATGGCGGCTCTCGCCAAACAGTTGAAAGTGAAAATCTACACGATCGGACTCGGCACGCCGGGCGGCGGCGTCTTCCAGTACCAGGGGCAGATGGTGCTGGTGCCGTTTGATCCGACGCTGCTGCAGCAGATCGCCGCGATCACGGACGGCAAGTTCTTCGTGTCGCCCACCGCGGGCGATCTGAAGCGGATCTACCGCGAGCTCGGCCAGACGATCGGCTGGGAGAAGCGGAAGACCGAGGTCTCAGCCCTCTTCGTCGCCGCGGCCGGGACGCTCATGCTCGGCGGCGGCGCGCTGTCGCTCTTGTGGATGGGGCGCCTGCCGTGAGTTTTCTCTGGCCGCGTCTCTTGTGGTTGTACCTGATCGTGCCCGCGCTGGTGTTGACGTACGTCTGGATCCTGCGCCGGCCGGCGCGGGAGCGCGTCCAGTATCCGACCTTGGAGCTCGCCCGCATCGCCGCGGCCGCCGGCGGGCGGTGGCGCCGCCACGCCGCCGCGGTCTTGTACCTGCTCACGCTCTGTGCCGTGATCTTCACCGTGGCGCGGCCGGTCGCGCCGGTCCCGGTGCCCGACAACCGCGCCGTGGTGATGCTGAGCGTCGACGTGAGCCGCAGCATGATGGCGCGCGACGTCGTGCCGACCCGGCTGGACGCCGCGAAGAAGGCGGCGGTCGAGTTTGTGCACAACCTGCCGCGCGGCGCGAAAGTCGGTCTGGTCTCGTTCAGCAGTTACGCGACCCTGATCGCGCCGCCCACGGATGATCACGACCGGATCATCCAGGCGATCAACAGCCTAAACTTGGAATTCGCGACGGCGATCGGCGACGGACTGCTCGAGGCGGTGTACGCGCTGCCCGGCCGTCCGCGGCCCCCGGCCAGCCTGCTGCCCGGGCTCCCGCCTCCGCCGCCGCCCGATGCGGACCGCCTGCCGCCGGCGACCGTTGTGCTGCTGAGCGACGGTCAAAGCAACCGGGGCACGCCGCCCGAGGACGCGGCCACGGTCGCGCGGCAGCTGCACGTCCGGGTCTATACGATCGGCCTCGGGTCGCCGGAGGGAACGTTCCTCGAGCTCGGCGGCCGCGGCATTTTCGTGCGGCTCGACGAGGAGACGCTCAAGCAGATCGCGGAGGTGACCGGCGGCGCCTACTGGCGCGTGTCCTCCGCGGCCGAGCTCAGCCGCGTGTACTCGCGCCTCGGCCGTGTGATCGGCTGGCGGCGCGTGCCGGTCGAAATCAGCGGCCTCAGCGCGGTTGGGGTCGCCGCCCTGTTCCTCGGCACCGTCGCGACGTCGCTGTTCTGGATGCATCGTCTGGGTTAGCGGGTCGAGGTCCGCGTCCGCCGCGCGCCAATCTGTCTGCGCCCTGGTTCGTCCGTCCTCCGCGCGGGAAGAATACGCCTGAGCGCACGTACCCCCCTGATGCGAGGTGATTGTATGGCCCCCAGCCGTGCCATTGCGCCACCGCTGACCGACGTGCTGTACACGATGGCGGAGGAAGGCGCCGACCAGGAGACCAGCGATCTCACCGAAGACGTGTGGGCGGGCCTGATGCGCGACGGCGCCGACGTCGCGCGGCGGGTGGAGGAAGAGGTGGACGCGGACAGCGCGACCGTGTCGCGGGACGAGATCGACCCCGACGATCTGGTCGCGATTCGCGACGCGGCGGGGGTGATCATTACCCGCGATCATCGCCACGGCCGGGTAAGCGCCGAGACCTACCCCGACGAAAATGAGCTCGAGGCCGCGTGGAACGCGATCGTGGCGGAGCTCGAGCCGAGCGCGCTCGACGTGGAAGAGACCGAGATGGACGACACCACGGAGGGCCCGTCGTCGGGGCCGAAGGCGGCGGAGTACTAGCGGGTAAAACGTCTCCGAGGACAGCGATGAGGTAGCTAGGGTGATGAACACTCGTCCGGGACTCGACGCGCGAGCAGGAGCCGGCGTCGCAGTGCCCGGAGTGCGAGAGTCCGGTGCGGCGGTTCGTCGGTTCCTCGTACCGCGCCAGGCCGGGGGAACGCGCGATCTCGGGACGTGCCGTTCAGGAGAAGCCGGAGCGGCGGACGGCGTAGCGCGTCCGGCCGGGAAGGGAGCAGCCGTTCATGAGTCTTCTGGCGTGGATCGTCGTCGGCATCGTCGCGGGCTGGCTGGCGAAGAAGGTCGTCCCCGGCGAGGGCCCGGCAGGACTGCTCGGCGATCTGGTGATCGGCGTGATCGGCGCGGTGATCGGCGGGTGGATCTTCCGGTCGCTCGGGCACGCCGGGGTCACCGGTCTGAACGTGTGGTCGATCGTCGTGGCGGCCATCGGCGCGATCGTGCTGCTGTGGCTGCTGAGGGTGTTCACCGGCAGACGCCCGATCCGCACGCCGTAGCCGGATAGCCCCCGCCGCCGGCGCCCCGCCCGCCGGAAGGTGCTATGATGGCTGCGGCATGAAGGTCGTCATCACCGGCGGCGCCGGATTTGTCGGATCGCACCTGTGCGAGCGTCTGCTCGCCGACGGCGCCGACGTGCTGTGCCTCGACAACCTGCTCACGGGGCGTCCCGAGAACATCGCGCACATCACCAGCCCCCGGTTCGAATTCCGTCACCACGACATCACGACGCCGGTGGAGATCCCGGGACCGATCGACTTCGTCCTGCACTTTGCGAGCGCGGCCAGCCCCGTCGACTACATGGCCCACCCGATTCAAACGCTGAAGGCCGGAGCGCTCGGCAGCTGGATCACGCTCGGCCTCGCGCGGGCGAAGGGCGCGCGGTTTCTGCTGGCGTCCACGTCGGAAGTGTACGGCGATCCGGCGGTGTCGCCGCAGCCGGAGACGTATTGGGGACACGTCAACCCCGTCGGGCCGCGCGGCTGCTACGATGAGGCGAAGCGGTTCGCCGAGGCCATGACGATGGCGTATCATCGCTACCACGGCGTCAATACCGGCATCGTTCGTATCTTCAACAGCTACGGGCCGCGGAACAGGCCGGACGACGGCCGTGTGGTGCCGGCGTTCATCACGCAGGCCATCCGCGGCGAGCCGCTCACCGTTCACGGCGACGGCACGCAGACCCGCAGCTTTTGCTACGTATCGGACCTCGTCGACGGAATCGTCCGGCTCATGCGCTCGGACATCCATGATCCGGTGAACATCGGCAACCCGCAGGAAATTCGCGTGCTCGACCTGGCGCGACTCGTGCTCGACATCACCGGGAGCCGCAGCGCGATTGTCCACCGCCCGCGGCCGGAAGACGATCCCACCCGGCGGTCCCCGGACATCGCCCGGGCGCGCACGCTGCTCGGCTGGGAGCCGCGCGTGCCGCTCCGCGACGGGCTCGCACAGACGCTGGAGTGGTTCGCGGCGCGGATCGCGTAGCGGCCGCGCAGGGACGTCACGCCTTCCCGCTGGGGACGGCGAGCAGCCAGCGATTGTGGCCGATCGGCCGGTGCTCAGGATAGAGGGCCCGCCACCACGCGTTCTTGACGATCCGCACCTCATAGCCGCGCGAGTGCAGAAACGCGACACAGTCGCGCTCGCGGTCGATGCCGTGCACCTCGACAAAGAGGATCGGTCTGTGAGACGCGAGTACCTGCTGTGCTCCCGCCAGGACATCCAGCTCCGCGCCGTCCACGTCGACCTTGATGAATTGGGGCGGGGGGACCGTTCCGCGGGCGACGATCGAATCGAGCGTTACGGTCCCGCCGTCATCGTCGCGGGCGCCGGCAAACCAGGGAAGGATGAAGAGCGGCGGCAGCCCCGGATTGAGCGCGGCGTTTTGCGGTAGGCGCCGGCGCAGCGCGGGGTCGGGCTCGAACGCGACGACGGTCCCGGGCGCCGCGAGGCGCGCCAGCAGCAGCGCGGAGTCGCCGCCCGAGGCGCCGATGTCAAAGACGGTGCTCCCCCGCGTGACCCACCGTTTGTAGATCGGCTGCGCCTCGATCTCCCAGAGACCAAGCTCTTTTTGCAGCTCGTGCCGGCGGTTGAGCAGCAGCACAAGGCCCCGGCCGATGCCGAAGCGGACCCGCCGGGGAGCGACCTCATCGCGGAACAGCAGCGGTTTGAGGAGGCGCTTCAGGCGTGCCTCGATGGAGAACAGTAACGTCACGCCGGCCAACGC
>DASYXS010000166.1:0-9147 GCA_035934535.1 bacterium | reverse complement strand
CGTCGGGTTTTCCGCGGTCGTCCTCGACTAAGGCGCGGCCTATCCGCGCGCGCGGCCGCGGAACAGCCGCCGCTCCAACGTCGCGAGCCCGGCGGTGGACAGGAGGCCGAGCATCGACAGCACGACGATCCCCGCCAACAGGCGCGACGTCTGCATGAGATCCCCGGCGTAGAGAATCAGGTACCCGATGCCGGCGGTGGCCGCGATCATCTCCGCGGAGACCACCAGGAGCAGCGACATCCCTGCCGCGAGGCGCAGACTCGCGAACACCATCGGCACCGAGGCCGGCAGCTGTACCTTCGTGATGATCTGCAGGCGGCCCGCCCCGAAGCTCCGCGCCGCTCGGATGAGGAGCGGATCGACGTCGCGGATCGCCGTCGCGGTTCCGATGGCGACGGGAAAGAACGCGCCGACGGCGATGAGCGCGATCTTCGGCGCCTCGCCGATGCCGCGCCACAGGATGAGGAGCGGCAGCAGCGCGATCGTCGGGATCGGGTACACCGCGGCGATGAGCGGATCCGCGACCGCCTCGGCGCGGCGCGAGACGCCAGCCAGCACCCCCACGATCAGCCCGGCCGCGCTGCCGAGGGCGAAGCCGGCGCCGATGCGGCCCAGGCTGGCGCCGACGCTCCGCCAGAGGTCGCCCGTCGACGCGAGACGCGCGAGCTCCGCGGCCACGGCCTCCGGCGAGGGCAGGAACACCGCCGGCACCGCGCGAGTCCGGCCCATCACCTCCCACACCGCCAGCACGGCCAGAATGGCCCCGGCCCGCAGGGCGCGATACCGCCGGCCGCCGGGAGCCGGCGCGGGCCCGGCCTCCAGGGTGATGGTCTCGCCGGCGGATGCTCCGCCGGCGGCCACCTCAGGCGCCCTCCTGCATCGCGGTCTTGGCTTCGTCGCGAATCATCGACCACACACCCTGCGTGAACCGGCCAAACGCCGCGTCGGCGAGCAGGGCCTCGCGCCGCGGGCGCGCGAACGGAACCGGTACGACCGCCCGGATGCGCCCGGGCCGGCGCGACAGCACGGCGATGCGGTCGGCGAGATACGCCGCTTCCTGGATGTTGTGCGTGACGTACAGCACCGTCTTCCGGCTGCGCTCCCAAATCCCGAGAATCTCGTCCTGCATCAGCTGCCGCGTCTGCGCGTCGAGCGCGGAGAGCGGCTCGTCCATCAACAGAATCGCCGGATCGACGCAGAGCGCGCGGGCGATCCCGACCCGCTGCCGCATCCCGCCGGACAGTTCGGACGGATACCGCGCCTCGAAGCCGTCGAGGCCCACCAGCCGGATGTACTCGTGCGCGACCCGGTCGCGCTCCGCGGCGGGCACACGCCGCACCTCCAGACCGAACTCCACATTCTGCAGCACGGTGCGCCACTCGAACAGCGCGAACTCCTGGAACACGAGGGCGGTGAGGGGCCGGCCGGCGCGCTCTCCCTCGAAGACGATGCGGCCGGCCGACGCCGGCACGAGGCCCGCGGCCAGCAGCAGCAGGGTCGACTTCCCGCAGCCGCTCGGGCCGACGATCGCGACAAATTCGCCGCTCGCCACCGTGAGGTCGATCCCGGCGAGCGCCGCGAGCGCGTCGCCGTCCCGGCGGGCGTACTCCTTGGACGTGGCTTCGAAGCGGATCCTCATCGGGGTGCGCGGCGACTGCGCCTGTCGCGGCCCGCCGGTCGGAGCACGCGGGCTACGGGCCGAGCGATCGAACGGCGTCGTTCACGAAGCTCGAGTCGACGAACTGGCCGAGCGGCACGTACCGGGCGGCCATGCCGTTTTGGACGTACCAGGCCTCCTGCCGCTCGAGATCGAGGAGGTAGAGGCGCGCATTCCGATCGATGTACGGCAGCGACCTCGCGACGGCGGCTTCCGGCTGGTCGATCGTCCGGGCGGTGACCGCGACGATCGGCGCGCACGCCCCACGGGGTGGCCGGCGGAGGCACGCGTCGAAGTAGTCGCGGGTCGCGCGCACGTACCCCCGCATGAAGCGGTCGCCGAGCGCGTGGTCGCCGTGCAGCCGCGCGCCGTAAAACACGCCGGTCACCTGATTGACGATCCGGTCGCCGGCGTAGAAGAGAATCTTGCCCCAGCCTTCCTGCTCCGCGGCCGCCCCCCAGGGCGGGGACAGCAGCGCCGCGTCGATCTGTCCGGTGCGCAGCGCCTCGGCGACCAGGTTGACCTCGCGCAGCGGCACCAGTTGGACGTCCCGGAGCGTCATCGCCTCGCGCTCGAGCAGCTTGGCGATCTGGTAATGGAACGTCGACCCGAGCGTCGTGATGCCGATCCGTTTCCCGCGCAAGTCCCGCAGCGACCGCACGCCGGACGCGTACGTCGTCTTCGTGACGACGACGGCGTTGAGGGGATAGCCGGGACGCTCCTGGCCCCGGTCGGCGACGAGATAGATCTTGCCGCCGCCGGCGGCGAGATTGAAGAGGGTGCCGGTGATCCCGGTCGCGCCGACGTCGACGTCCCCCGTGACGGTCGCGGTCGCGACCGGCGCCGCGGCGCCGAAGTACACGAACTGGACTTGCAGGCCTTCCTGGCGAAAGTATCCCTGCTGGACGCCCCAGAACAGCGGAGCGCCGCCGACGAGCTTCAGGGTGCCCACGCGAATGACCGTGGTCGCCTGGGCCACGGCCCCGGGGGCCGTGATCGCCAGGCCGAGGATGGCCGCGATTGCTGCGGCGACGAGCAGCCGAAGGCGCACTGATTCCTCCCGGTATGGTGCGTCGATGTGGCGTCACCGCATCGTTCGGCGCACGGCGAAGCCGCGCCTGCCGTGACGCGTTGTTCACAGGGCCGTGCTACGCTTGGACGCGCCGGCGGTATATGCGCGCATCCGGGGAGGGTGGAGGGGCCATGACGGATCTGGGCCGCTACATTCTTGACGAGTGGACGGAGGAGTACCGCGGGGGACGGCTGGGACGCCGCGAGTTCCTTCGGCGCGTTGCCGTCTTCGGCGGCGGCCCCGCCGGTGCGGTCGCGCTGCTCGCCACGCTCGGCGTCACGGCGTCCCCGGGGGAGATGACCGCGGCCGCCGCCTCGCCTGTTCCGCGGGCCGTGCTGGCGGCGGCGCCCGTGGTGCCTCCCGACGATCCGGCTCTCGAGACCCGTATGGTGTCGTTCCCGGGTGCCGCACCCGGCCCGCGGACGGTGTACGGCTACCTGGCCCAGCCGAAAGGCGCGGTGCGGTTGCCGGGCGTCGTCGTGATCCACGAAAACCGCGGACTGGTCGATCATATCAAAGACGTGGCGCGCCGGATCGCCAAGCTCGGCTATGTGGCACTCGCGCCGGACCTCGTGTCGGGGGCCGGCGGCACGGACAAGGTCACCGACCAGGCGCAGGTCTCCACACTGCTCGGCCAGACCGCGCCCGAACAACTGGTCTCGATGCCCGCCGCGGGGGTGCGATACCTGACCGCGCTCCCGGGCGCGCGCGCGGACCGGATCGGCGCGACGGGTTTCTGCTTCGGGGGGGCGGTGACGTGGCGGCTCGCCACGCAGGCGCCGGAGCTGCGGGCCGCCATTCCGTTCTACGGAACTAACCCGCCGCTTGCGGACGTGCCGAAGATCCGCGCGGCGGTCTTGGCATTCTACGGCGCGCTCGACGCGCGCGTCGACGCCGGCATTCCGGCGATGCGGGAGGCGCTGGACCGGGCCAAGGTCGTGTACGACATGATGGTGGAACCCGGCGCGGGCCACGCGTTTTTCAACGACACGGCGCCGAGCTACAACGCCGCAGCGGCCGAGGATGCGTGGAGCAAGCTGCAGACCTGGTTCGGACGGTACCTGAAAGCCGCGTAGACGGCGACGCCCGGCTAATTAAGTCGGTCGCGACTACGGCGCCGGCGGTCTACGAAAGCCGAGGGCGGCGGCGACCTCCTGTTGACGGCGGTCCAGCGTAAGAAAGTCCAGGCCTTTACCTTCCGGCGCAAGATAGAGCGCGTGGGCCAGATGCCACATGTCCGCGCCTCTCAGGCCGCCCGCTGCTGCGATTCGTCGCAGTTCGCCGCTGAGCGGCCGGTCGGGAAGCACCCACGCGATCCGGGACAGGAGCGGCTCCGCGGGAGGGGAGACCTGTTCGCGGGCCAGCGCCGACCGGAATTCCGCTTCCAGGACGTTGGACGACAGCAGCCGTTCATAGCGCTCCAACCGCTTGGCGAGCCGGTCGGCGCCGCGCTCATCACACGCGATCGCCACCAGGCACGACGTATCGACGTACGCGGCGGCCGGCGTGCGCGCCATCACTCTCGGGCCCCAAGGAAACGCCGCAGCGCTCCCCGCCGCCGGGCAATTGGCTTCAACCGTTCCAGCCGGGCGGGCCGGGGGCTGATGACGCCTTGATCTTCGAGTTCGGCCAGCCGGGCGGCGATGTCGGACGGTCCGCCCCCGATGCGCGTGATCTGCGCGACGTCCCGGCCGCGATGCGAGATGATCACACGCTGTCCCGCCCGCACTGTGCGAAGGATCTCGCAGAAGCGGGCCTTGGCGTCGTAGGTGGAGTAGCGTTGAGACATTAGATTGAATCTAGACTAGTCTGACTAGATCGATATTGTCAAGCCTCCTCCTTCGGGCGGCCGTGCCGTCCCGCGGGTGGGAAAACCCGCGGTGCCGGGCGAACACTTGCCTCCATGCCGCGACATATCGTGGGCACGCTGTCGGAACTGCCGCCGGGGAGCCGGCGGATCGTCACGGTGGATGGACGCTCCATCGGCGTGTTCAATATCCGGGGACGGTTTTACGCGCTGCGGAACCGCTGTCCGCATCAGGGAGCGCCGCTGTGCCGGGGGAGGATCAAGGGGACGACGCTGCCCGCTCGGCCCTACGAGTACCTGTACGGCCGCGAGGACGAGATCATTCAGTGTCCTTGGCATGGGTGGGAGTTCGAGATCACGACCGGCCGGACGTACTTCAATCCGCACCGCATGCGCGTCAAGACCTACGACGTGACCGTAGAGCGGGGTGCCGCGGAAGCGGAAGAGGATGTTGCGCTTGAAGTGTTCGAAGTGACCACCGAGGGTGACCTGGTCGTCCTGCACGCGTAAGAAGGGGAGGAAGGCGCTGTGGCCGAGTCCGTGACGCGGATGCCGATCATCGACTGCGACGTGCACAACCGGTTCAGGGACGGCAAGATGACGGCGCTGTGGCCGTACCTGCCGCGGGCGTATCAGGAGGACGTGCGGGAGTGGGGGATCAGCCTCTCCGGCGTCGGCTACCTGAACGGCGGCGACCGCGGCTACCGCGGGGACTCCTGGCCGAAGGACGGGTTCCCGGGGTCCGATCTCGATTTGATGCGCGAGCAGCTCCTCGATCCGTTCAACGTGCGGTACGCGA
Source organism: bacterium (assembly GCA_035934535.1). Classification (GTDB taxonomy): domain Bacteria; phylum Sysuimicrobiota; class Sysuimicrobiia; order Sysuimicrobiales; family Segetimicrobiaceae; genus DASSJF01. The sequence goes on along the minus strand of DASYXS010000166.1, from coordinate 3,812 downwards.
TTCTGCTCGGCCAGGAGCTGCGGCCGCTTGGCACGCTCCCAAACGCGGACTACGCGGCGGCCCTGGCGCGCGCCTACAACGACTACCTGATCGAGCAGTGGCTCGCAGCCGAATCGCGCCTGCGCGGCGCGATGCTGATCGCGGCCCAGGACGTGCCGCAGGCGGTCAAAGAGATCGAGCGGATCGGACGCCATCCGGGCATCGTCGAGGTCCTGGTGGCCAACGGGGCGCGGCTGCCGTACGGCAACCGTTACTACCACCCGATCTTCGAAGTCTGCGAGGCGCTCGGTCTGCCGTTCGCGCTCCACACCGGCAGCGAGGGCGCCGGCATCAACGGCCAGCCCTCCGTGGCCGGATACGGCTCGTACTACGTCGAGAATCGCCAGGTCCGGCCGCAGGGGTACATGACGCACCTGACAAGCCTCATCTTCGAAGGGGTCTTCGAGAAGTTTCCGCGACTGCGCGTGGTGTTCATCGAAGGCGGCTACGCGTGGCTCGCGCCGTTCCTGTGGCGGCTCGACGCCGACTGGCGGGGGCTCCGCCATCAGACGCCGTGGGTCACGCGGCCGCCGAGCGAATACGTGTGGGAGCAGGTTCGGTTCACGTCGCAGCCGCTCGAGGAGCCGGACCGGCCCGCGGATCTGCTGGAAGTCTTCAAGTGGAACCGCGCCGAACGGACGCTGATGTTCGCCTCCGACTATGCGCACTGGGACTTCGACTCGCCGACGGACGCGTTCCCGCGCATGTCGGAGGAACTCCACCGCCGGATTTTCTATGACACCGCATCCGAGCTCTACGGATTCCCGCGTGCGGCGTCTGCTCCGGAACAGGCCGTCACGGCGGATTAGGGCGCGATCACGCGCGGCCGCGGACGGCCCAGGCGCGGGCCGACAGCTGAATCGAACCGTCCGCGCGGGGGAGCCGGCGCCGCAGCCGTTCACGCAATTGCTCCCGCTCGCCGGCCTCGAGCGACATCACGTAACCCGGCGCTGGTCCCTGGCCGCCCAAGAAGGGCCGCCAGTAATCGTCGAAGTCGCGCAACACTGCCGGGACGACGAGCGACGTCGTTTCGATCTCGCGCAACTCTGCCCCGGCGAAGAGTCCGCGCAGCGCTTCCGGCCGGCAGAGCGGAAAGCGCGTGCCCTCATCCAACGCGGCGGCGAGGGGATTCAACGCGACCGCCTCGTCCCAGAAAAACCGGATGAGTTCCATGCCGTCCGCATAGTCCCAGACGTAGGCTGCAACGGCCGCTCGCGGCCGGGCGACGCGCCGCATCTCGGCGACGGCTCCGGCAGGATCCGGAACAAAGTTCAGGGCAAGGCCTGAGACGACCGCGTCGACGGCCGCAGTGTCGATGGGAAGGGCCTGGGCGTCTCCGACTTCGAATGACGCCCGCGGGTCCGCCACCCGACGTCTCGCGACCTCGATGAAGCCGACAGAGGGGTCCACGCCCGTGACGGCGCGGGGTGCGGCGGCGGCGAGAATAGTCTCTGTCAGCGCGCCGGTGCCGCACCCGACGTCGAGCCACTCGCGGCACGGCGGCTCTGCGAGCCAGGCCAGGAACTGCCGGGCGACGGGCCGGCTCCAGCGGCCGATATACCCCTCGTACCGGTCGCCCTGTTCCCAGGTGTCCCGCGGCTCGGCCACGCGCTCCTGTTCCACGGCGCAGCCGGAAAGCCCCCGGCGTCAGAGGATCTGGACCTGGGCGTCGCCTCCGCCGAGGAAGCCGGCGAGCCTCTCCGCCTCGTCCCGGATTCCGGCGGCGGTACGCCCCGAAACCGCGCCAAACCGCGTCACGCGCACGACCAGGCGATGGCGTTCCCGGGCGTGCGCCCACACACCGGCGACGCGTCCATCGACGAGCACGACCGGGGCGATCCACCCCGCCGTGCTGTAGACGGTTTTGTGGTGCCGGACGGCGACGAGGTGCCCCCGCGCCTCGTGACCGAGGAGATAGGTATCGAAGTACGGCAGCAGTCGGACCGGCAGCGGCTCGGATCGCCGCGCAGCGAGCTTACGGAGATCGTCCCGGAAGATCGCCGCCGCCCAGCCCTCGACGCTCACCGGGACGAGTTCGGCCTCCTGGCGTCTCCAAATCACTCTGGCTTCCGACAGCGTCATGCCGGTCCACCGCGCAAAGTCGGCGGCCGTCGCCGGCCCGTACGCCCGTAGGTACCGGCGCAGGAGTTCGTCTTCCGCCGCTTCACTCGGCATGTCGCGCCATCGCGGGACCCACGCGTCGGCGCGCACGAAGGTCGGCTCGGTGCCCCGGCTGGGACCCGAGCAGACGACGCCGCGGGCGGCGACGACGTGCAGGAGGTAGCGCACGGGCAGTGCGACCCGTCCCACCGTGACGCCAGGGACCTTCGCGCGGCTGCCCCAGCCGCCCCAGCGCGCCTTCCGTACCGGCACGCCGAGCGATTGGCTGACACGGCCGACAAGTTCTGGGCCGCTGAGCGGCCGGTCCAGGGCGCCGAGCGCCGTGCCGATCAGTTCCTCAACGGCGCGCTCACTTACGCCTCGTCCGAGAAGCCACCGAACCTCGCGCTCGGCGCGCCGCGCCGCTCCCCGGATGAAAACCGCCAAATCCTGCGATGGCACGAGGTGCAGGGTCCGGCGCATGCACCACGCTTTCACGAACGTCCGCGCCCGGTCGGCCGCGTGAATGTCTTCCGGACGTAGATCGCGGACTCTCGCCCACAACGCAAGGTGCGCCGCCGAGAGGAGCTGCGCCTGCGCCCCGCCCATCGCGCCGAGAACGGAAACGAGCGCCCGCGCGGGCGCTCGTTCCGCGAGATGGTGGCGGGACAGCCGAAACGCGGCGACCTGGTCCCACGTCACCCGAACCGGGGCGGGCGTCGCCGTCGGCGTTGGTTTCATGGTGCCGGCGGCCCGAGCAGGGTGCGGCCCCGGCCGCGCCGTCAGGCCTTCGGCAGTGTATCGTTGACCCGGCTGATCGCCCGATCGAGTGCCTCGACCGTCCGGCCGACCTCGGCGTCGCCGTGGGCGATGCCGAGGAAGCCGCCGCTGCCGAAGATGTGCACCCCCTCGATCAGCATGGCCAGCGCGATCGCGCTGTAGGCCGGCGTGCCGCGCTGTCCCTTCAAGTCTTCGGGGCTCAACGCCGCGATCGAGGACGGGTCGCCCGGCGTAACGCGCGCGTCGAAGGCGAGGTGGAACGACGACACGTCACCGTACGCGATTCCCCGCACGCCGCGGCGGGCGAAGACCGCGTTGATCTCGCGGCGCAGGGCGGCGCCCATACGGCCGCAGCCCTCCTGGATGCTCGGGTCGCGCACGATGTCGAGGCACGCGACGCCGGCGGCCGCGGAGAGCGGGTTCGCGTTGAAGGTGCCCGGGTGGCGGAGCTTGCGCCGCGACCCGCCGGTCAGCGAGATCAGCTCGAGCAGGTCGCGCCGTCCGGCCACCGCGCCGCCGGGGAGGCCGCCCGCGACGATCTTCGCGAGCGTGGTGAGATCGCCGCTGATGCCAGCCGCCTGCTGGACGCCGCCCGGCGACCAACGGAAGCCGGTGATGACTTCGTCGACGATCAGGAAGACGTCGTGCGATGCCGTGATCTCGTCCAGCCCGCGCACGAAGTCGAGGGACAGGGGGACTGAGCCGAACGACGCGCCGCTCGGCTCCACGATCACGGCGGCGACATCGCGGTCGTGCCGCAGCGTCTCGTCGACGACCGCCAGATCGGGCGGCAGGACGATCGTGTCGTTGGCCACGGCGGGGGTGACGCCGGGCGGGACGTCGTCGTACGGCGGCTGGAGGCCCGGCGTGACGGCGTCGTGCCAGCCGTGGAA
>DASYXS010000143.1:0-2639 GCA_035934535.1 bacterium | reverse complement strand
ATGAAGGCGACGCCGGCCTCGCGGCACCGCGCGGCGATTTGACGGGCGGTCTCGACGATGGTACCGGCGGGCGCATCCTTCATCCGCAACTGCACGGCCGTCGCCCCGCCCCGGATCGCGGCCTCCGCGATCTCGAGGTGCGAGCGTCCGAGGGCCTGCGCCGGCCCGGCGGTGATCACGTACACGCGCCAATCCCCGCGGGGCGTTCGCGGCCCCGCGGCCTGCGCGGTCACGACCGGCTCCCGCTGCCGGCAGAGGCGACGGCCTCGACGTGCCACGTCCCGCGGGCGGCCACCGTGCCGGGATCCAGGGCAGCCAGCGCGTCGAAGAGCGCGACGCGGAACGACCCGGGCCCCGCCGCGACCTTCGCGGCCTGCTCCGCGGCGATCTCGAAGCACGCCAGTCCGGCCACCGCAGCGGCCAGCGCATCCTCCTCGACCGCCGCGAACGCGCCGATGCACGCCGTGGCCATGCACCCGCTGCCGGTGACCTGCCGCAGCCACGGGTGTCCGTGGGCCAGCCGCACGAGGCGTGCGCCGTCGGTCAGCACGTCGACCTGCGCCGTCGCCGCGACGGCGCAGCGCAGCCGGGCGGCGAGCGCCGCGGCAAGCCGGACGCGCCCGCCGTCCTCGGCGCCGGCGGCATCGGGAACGGCATCGACCCCCCGCACGGCGCCGGGCCGGCCGGCCAGCGCCGCGATCTCGCCGGCGTTGCCGCGAACGCATGCCAGGCGCGCCTCGCCGAGCAGACGCTCGCACTGAGCCGTCCGGAACGGCGTCGCCCCGACGCCGACCGGGTCCAGCAAGACGGGAATCCCCTTGGTGTTGGCGTGCCGCGCGGCCAGCAGCATCGCATCCACCTCGGCGAGGGTCGGCGTGCCGAGATTCAGGACGAGCGCCCGCGCCTGCGCGACCATCGCGTCGACCTCTTCGGGGGCCTGCGCCATCACCGGGGAGGCGCCGAGCGCGAGCGTCGCGTTGGCCACGTCGTTCTGCGTGACGGTGTTGGTGATGTGATGAATAAGCGGCCGCGCGTCCCGCACCCGCGCGAGCAGCGCGGCCGCCGCGGCGGGATCGATGCCGCCGCCCATCATGCCCGCGCGTCCACCTTGGCCATGTGCAGCGCGGGCCGCAGCACGCGGAGCGCCACGTAGCCGAGAATTGCGCCCGGAATGCTGGCCTCCAGGAAGGCCACCTGAAAGGCCCAAAACGCGGGGTGTTTCCCGACGAGCGGCCCGACCAGGAGAACGGCCAGGGTCGCCCCGATGGGTCCCGTTCCGAGCGGCTCAAACAGCGCCGCCGCGTCGTTGCGGAGCCAGCGGTAGGCATAGCCTACGGCGATGGCGCCGAACGGACTGCCGGGGAATGCGAAGATGGTTCCCGTGTGCAGCGCGTTCCGTAAGATCGCCGTCACCAGGGCGGCGCCGGCCGCGTACCACGGCCCAAGCAGAACGCCCGCGATGGCGTTGACCGTGTGCTGCAGCGGAAAGACGCGCGGCCCGAGCGGCAGCGGGATGCTGAGCGGGCCGAGCACAGTTGCGATGGCCGCGAACATCGCGGCCAGAATGACACGCCGGAGATGCAGACCCTGATCGGTCATATCGGCCATTCCTCCATTCGCTGGGCCATCTCGAAGAACAGGTATTCGTATCGGGCGCTCGTCAGGAAGATCTCGCGGAGCGCCGCCTCGCCCTCGGCGGAAATCTCCTCCCCCAGGCGGTCCAGGAGCCCGGCGAGCCATCGGGCCGCGGCGGCGTATTCGTCGGCCGTGTACGCTTTGATCCAGTTCTCGTAGGCCGGGACGCGCGGCAGCCCGCGCGAGCGCAGGGCGCTTGCGATCTCCCAGTAGCCGTGCGCGCACGGCAGAATCGCCGTCACGATCGCGGGGAGCTCCGAGGTCTCCGCCACGAGGCGCAGGTGGTTCGTGTAGGCCAGCGTCGTCGGCGCGGGCCGCGTATCTTCGAGGGCTTCCGGGGAGATGCCGCACGACCAGCACGTCTCCCGGTGCAGGTCCATCTCCACGTTGAGCGTCTGGTTGAGGAGGTCGGAGAAACGTCCGGCGACCGCGACGTCGGCGGCGCGCGCGGCGGCGAGCGCAAGCACGCGGCAGTACTCGATGAGAAAGACGTAGTCTTGCCGGAGGTAGTACTGGTACTGATCGCCCGGCAGCGTGCCGTCGCCGAGGCCGCGCACGAAGGGGTGCGCGAGAACCCGCCCGCGGATCGGTCCCGCGTCTTCCTGAAGCCGCGCGAAGAGGCTCATGCCCCGTCGACCTCCCCCCATCCGGCGATCACACGGGCGTACACCCGCGCGCAGCGCACGAGATCGTCGAGCGCCACGTATTCGTCCACCGCGTGGGCCTGCCCCCAGCCGCCCGGGCCGTAGACGACGGCCGGAACCCCCTGTTCCGCGAGCCAGCCCGCGTCGCACACGCCGCCGGAGGTGCGGTAGACCGCGGCGGCGCCGCAGACATCCCGGTGGGCCTCCGCCACCAGGGCGGCGCCCGGATGCTCGGCCGGCGTCTCGAAGGCCGGGAAGGCCTCTCCCCGGTCCTCGATCATCGAGCGGCCGCCCCAGCGGAAGGCCGGCGGATGCTCCCGCAGCCACGGATCCGCCGCCGCGGCGGCGCGCACCGCCGCT
>DASYXS010000141.1:0-1601 GCA_035934535.1 bacterium | reverse complement strand
CGGTCAGCCTGGTGGCCGCGGTCTTGACGCCGCGCCGCCGCTCCGCCGGACGCAGCGCGCGCCGCCGGACCGCGGCCGCGCGCACCCGGTCGAGGAACAGCACGCCGTTGAGGTGATCGATCTCGTGCTGCAAAATCCGGGCGACGTACCCGGTCGCGCGGAGGCCGACCTGCTGGCCCGTCACCAGCGTGCCGTCCACCGTGATGCGAAGCGCGCGGCGGACGGGCGCGACGACGCCCGGCACGCTGAGGCAGCCTTCGTCCGCGACGGCGGCGCCGGAACGGCGGCGCAGCCGGGGATTCACCAGCGCCAAGAGGCCGCGCCCGGTGTCGGCCAGAATCACCCGCAGCGGCACGCCGATCTGAACCGCGGCGAGCCCGACGCCTTCGGCGTGCCGCATCGTCACGGCCATGTCGGCGATGAGCCGGCGGATCGCCGCGTCGACCCGCGGCACCGCGCGGCTCCGCCGGCGGAGTACCGCGCCCGCGGCGTCGGTGACCGTCACGATGCGCCGCACGCGCCCGCGGGGGCCGGGCGCGGCCGTCTGTCCGTTCGGATTCGAAGCGCGCGGCGATGGGGCGCTGACAGGTCTCGGCATAGGCGAGATACCTGTTTGGGAACGGTCGGAACGTTCTCCTCTCGCCGCGCGGACCTCGGGCCTGCCCGGGCGCGGCGGACGGCCGGCTAGGCTTTGACCTTCACCGTATGGTAGCCCTGGCCGCCGTCCGGGAGCGTGGGCTTGGGCTGGGCCGGCTGCATCTTGCCGGTCCCGTCAAACGCGCGCACCTTGAGCGTGTACTCACCCGGAGCCGGCGGCTTCCACTCGGCCGACCAGAACTGCCAGCAGTTCACGTTGAGCGGCTCCTTGACCGCGGCGGGGAGCCACGTCTTACCGTCGTCGGGACTGAATTCCACCTTCGAAATGCCGCGGTTGCCCGCGTAGGCCCAGCCGCCGAGGGCCAGCATACCCCCCTCGCGCTGCTCGACGAGGAACGCGCTGTTCACCTTGACGATCGCTTCCTTGCTCCAGCCCTGCTGCTCCCAGTAGCCCGTGTAGTCGTGGTTGGCGACCTCGATGCTCGTGAGCCACTTCGGCTGCTTCATGCCGTAGCGGTTCAGGAGCAGGAGGCGCAGCGGGGCGCCGTGCTTCTGCGGAATGGGCTCGCCGTTCATCTCGTAGGCGAGCAGCGTCTCCGGATCGTTCGCGATCGAAAACGCGATCGACTCGGAGAAACCGTCGGCGGCGCGCCAGATGACGGTCGTCGCCCCCGGCTTGACGCCGGCGTGCGCCAGCACGTCCCGGACGCGCACCGCCTTCCACTTCGCGTTGCCGATCAGGTCGCCGCCCACTTCGTTGCTGATGCACTCGAAGGTCTGGTACCGCTCGACGGCGGGGGCCAACGCTTTGAGCTCGTCCAGCGACAGTTTGAGCGGCGTGTTGACAAGCCCGGTCACCTCGAGCCGCCACTTGCCCACGTCGACCGTCGGATCGAAGAAATTCTTGGATATCTGGTAGAACGCGCCGGCCGGCGTCACCTCGGGCGGCATCCCTTTGATGAGGCGGAACGCGGCCGCCGCGGCCGCCGCGGCGTACGTGCCGG
>DASYXS010000135.1:0-31702 GCA_035934535.1 bacterium | reverse complement strand
GACCGGCTGTCGCGCCGGGTGCGGCGCACTCCGCCCGCGGTCATCGGCGGCGTGTTCGTGGGGTGCGTGGTCCTGGTCGCGATCGCCGCGCCGGTGCTCGCGGGCCACGATCCCGCGGCCCAGATCGCGACGCCGCTGCTGCGGCCGGGCGGCGGATTCCCCGGCGGGACGGATCAGTTCGGGCGGGACGAGATGAGCCGGATCATCTTCGGCGCGCGCGTCTCCCTCTACGTCGGGGTGCTCGCGGTGGCCGTGGCCCTGGCGCTCGGGGGCACCACGGGGGTGCTCGCGGGGTTCTACGGCGGCTGGATCGACAACGTCACGATGCGCGTCATGGACATCCTGTTCTCCCTGCCGGCGCTGGTGCTGGCGATCGCCATCACCGCCGTGCTCGGCCCGAGCTTGACGAACGTGATGCTGGCGATCGGGATCGTCTACGCGCCGACGTTTGCGCGCATCGCGCGGGGGCCGACGCTGGCCGTCGTCCGCCTTCCCTACGTCGAAGCGGCCCGGGCGATCGGCGCCTCCACGCCGGCCATCATGCTGCGCCACATCGTGCCGAACGTCTCGGCGCCGCTCCTCGTGCAGACCACCGTGTCGCTGTCGACGGCGATTCTGACCGAGGCCGCGCTCAGCTTTCTCGGCCTCGGCACGCAGCCGCCGACGCCGTCGTGGGGTCTCATGCTGAGCGACGCCCGGCAGTACATGCTGATCGACCCGTGGGTGGCCGTGCTGCCCGGCGTCGCGATCGCGGTGACCGTGTTGGGGTTCAATCTGCTCGGCGACGGTCTCCGCGACATCCTGGATCCACGCATCCGGACGATGTAGTCGCCCGGCCCGCCGCCATCTCGCACAAATTCGCCAGACGGGGGAACGACATGCCGAAGCAGCCGTACCTGTACGAGCACATGACCTGGCAGGAGGTGAACGACGCGGTGCGCGCCGGCCGGGTCGCGCTGATTCCGGTCGGCACGATCGAGGACCACGGGCCGCACTTGCCGGTGGACGCCGACGTCGTCATCGCCTCCGCCTTCTGCGAGCGGGCGGCGCGGCTTGCGCCGGCCGAGATCGCGCTGCTGCCGTGCGTCCGCGTGGGCTACAGCCCGCACCACATGGACTTTCCGGGCACCTTGACGATTCGCTGGAATACCTTCGTCGAGTATCTCGCCGACATCACGCGCAGCCTTGCGCACCACGGATTCACGAAAATCCTGATGGTGAACGGTCACGGCAGCAACCGGCCGCTCGTGGAGATGGCGGCGAGGATCACCGTGGTCGAGCGCCCGGACGTGCACTGCGCGTACACGTCCTGGTGGGATCTGCACGACGTCCGCACCGCCTTCAACGCGGTGCGCGAGTCCCGCGTGACGTCGCACGCCTGCGAGGCCGAGACATCCGTGTACCTCGCCGTCGACGCCTCGCGCGTCCGGATGGATCGCGCCGCGGCCGACGACACGTATCAGCAGTCGCCGCATTTCTGGGGCGATCTGGCCGGCCGAAAGCCCGACCCAGCGTTCAAGAACCCGCTGTGGATGACCGAGTACTGGAGCGCCGACTCGACCAATGGGATCAAGGGCGATCCGACGCACGCGACCGCGGAGAAGGGCGAGCAGGCATTGGCCGCGGGCGCCGCGGAGCTCGTCGAGATCATCCGCGAGCTGCGGGAGCGGCCGATCAAGCCGCGGGTGCCGCACCAGGTGCGGCCGGCCCAGCCGCCCGGGATCGCCAAAACCTAACTGCGGCCCCGGGCGCCTCGTCTCACGGCCGGGAACCCGCGGGTTCAGGTGACGGGTTGATGTTTACGATCGAGCAGCGCGATCGAATTCGCGGCCGAATCCTCGCGATGGCGCGCGCCGATTCCCGCATCGTCGCGGGGGCTCTGATCGGGTCCGCGGCCCATGGGCCGGGCGATCGCTGGTCGGATCTGGACCTCGGTTTCGGCGTTGGGGAGGTCGCGACGCCGGGGGACGTGCTCGCCGACTGGACGCCGCGGCTCGAGCGCGAGTGCGGCGCGGTGCATCTGTTCGACCTGGCGTCCGGGGCGGCAATTTATCGTGTCTTCCTGTTCCCGGGCGCGCTGCAGGTCGACCTGTCGTTTGCGCCCGCCGCGGCGTTCGGCGCCCGCGGGCCGAAGTTCAAACTCCTCTTCGGAACCGCGGTGGAACATCCGAGGGCGGAGCCGCCGTCGGCGCCGCACCTTTTTGGCCTGGGCGTACACCACGCCGTGCGCGCCCGATTCTGTCTGGAGCGCGGCCGGCTGTGGCAGGCCCAGCATTGGATCGGCGAGATGCGGGAGATCGGCCTGACGCTGGCATGCCGCCGCCGCGGTCTCGCGACGGCGCAGGGTAGAGGATACGACGACCTTCCCGCTGAGGTCGCGAGGCCGTTCGAAGACACCCTCGTGCGCACCCTCGATCGCGCGGAGCTTCTGCGGGCGCTCCGCGCCGCGATCGACGGGCTGCTCCGGGAAGCCGGCGAGGCCCGGGTGCTCGCCGAAAAGACAGAAGACCAACTGCGCGAGTTGTCATCGGTGAATTCGCCCGCACCTAATTAGGTCGATCGCGGATCGGCGAAGGGGCCGGCCCGAGGTACAGGGCGTCACCACCCGAACGGCAGCGCGAACGTCGGCGGGACCGCGTGGTGGTCGCGCCGCTCGGGCCGGGGGCGCGTCCGGAACCAGCGCACCATCTCCACCAGCTGCGTCACGGCATGCTCGAAGACCTGCCGGCCCTTCTCCGCGGTGGCGCGCGCGGCCTCGCCGATCACGCCGCTGCCCGTATAGGTCGAGGTCCACTCCACGATCGCCGCCGGCGACGACGCCGTCAGATCCACCGTGTGCCAGCGCTCCGCGCCCGGCAGCGACATGAACGCGGCCAGCTCAGTCTTGATCTTGTCCGCGCGGACGCGGTCCGGATCGACGTGCTCGTACATCGACGTTTCCAATTCGCACGCGTGCGCGCAGCCGCCGGGCAGCACCGACTCGCGCCACTCGCGGTTCCAGCGCTCGGCCACCAGCTGCCACCACGACAGCGTCAGGCACAGCGCGTCGGTTTGGAGGATCGTCTGCCGGCCGACTTCCTCGACGAGCGGGTGATTGGAGCCGTGGCCGTTGACGACGACGATGCGCTTGAAACCGTGGTAGGCGACGGAGCGCGTGACGTCGAGCAGGAACTTCACGAACGTGCTCGGTTCGATATTGATCGTCCCCGGGAAATCCATCACGTGGTGACAGTAGCCGTATGCGACCGGCGGCAGCACCAGCATCTCCGCGGGCGACCGGCGCGCGGCTTCGTACACGACGGCGCTGCTCAATTTCGCATCGACGTCGAGCGGCAGGTGGTGGCCGTGCTGCTCGGTCGACCCGACGGGCAGGACGACCACCTTGTTCATCGCCACCGCTTCGTTGATCTCCGGCCACGTGAGGTACTCGTAGTGGTACTCTTGCTCGACGGACCTGCGGGCACTCGACGCGTGTGCGATCGCCATGGTCTCCTCCTCATCCGCCCGGATCTACAGCCGGCTCAGGAATGTCCGAACGCTCTCCATGAACGCCGCGGTCTCCTCGGCCTGCGGCGAATGGCCGCTGTGTTCGAACACGTGCAGTACCGCGCCGGGGATCCCCCGGGCGATCTCCTCGGATTCGGGCACCGGGCAGATCCAGTCGTGGCGGCCGACGCCGACCCAGGTGGGGACGCGAATCCGGCCGAGCCCGTCGCGGACGTCGTAGCGCCCATAGTCGCGGATCAACGCCCGGCGCGTCACCGGATCGAAGTCCCGCCCGGCCAGCGACGCCGGCGCCCGCCGCTGGTCATGGTAGTACATCGGCTGAATCGTCTCGAACGCCCGCTGAAACGCCGCCGGATCGTCGATCGACCCATCCCAGAGGCGCCGGTAGGCGTCGCGCATCGCCGGGGTGCCGAGGCGTTGCATGTTCGCGGTCGCGCGCGGCATGAACGCCTTGCTCGCCGACGTGCCCACGAGGATCAGCGCGCGCGGCGGCGTGGGATGCGCCGTGGCGTAGAGGAGTGAGATGAATCCGCCGGCCGACGCGCCGAGAAGGATCGGGTGCTCGATGCCGAGCGCTCGGCAGAGCCCGTCCAGGTCTCGGGCGAGCTGATCCTGCGTGTACGTTTCTTCGGGGGCCTTGGATGAACGGCCGTGTCCGCGGTGGTCGTAGGCGATCAACCGGACGAGATCGCCGAGGGGCGCGTACTGGTCAAGGCGCCCAGGGTGGCCGACGCCGGGCCCGCCGTGCACGAGCACGCACGGCGGGCCCGATCCGGCGGTTTCGTAGAATAGATCGACGCCGTTCACGCGAACATTCATGCCGGTCTCCTTCGGGTCTGCACCGGCGGGACTAGTTCGCGTTGCTGTGCTACGATGCCCTTCGGATATCACAGGAGCGTCTCCGGCCACTAGAGAACCAACACATTCCGTGTCCGTTACACCGACCAGCGCGTTCCTCCGCGCCTGCCACCGTCTGCCTGTGCCGTATACGCCCGTGTGGGCGATGCGGCAGGCGGGCCGCATTTTGCCGGAGTACCGGCGGATCCGCGAGCGATTGAGCCTGCTGCAGTTGTCCAAGAACCCGGACGCCGCGGCCGAGGTGACCGTGCTGCCGGTGGACCGCCTCGGCGTCGACGCGGCCATTCTGTTCGCCGACATCCTGCTCGTCGTGGAGCCGTTCGGCGTGGGCCTCGACTACGCGAAGGGCGAAGGGCCCGTGATCGCGCGGCCGATCCGGACGCACGGCGACGTGGCGCGCCTGCCCGAGGTCGATCCGGACGACGCGGTGCCGTTCGTGTTCGAGACGGTGCGACTCGCGCGCCGCGCGCTGGGTGGTCGGGTCCCGCTGATCGGGTTCGCCGGGGCGCCGTTCACCGTGGCGTCGTATCTGATCGAGGGCGGTCCGTCGCGGGACTTCCTCCGAACGAAGCGGCTGATGCTGACCGATCCGGGCGCGTGGACGGCGCTGATGGAACGGCTCAGTACCTTGACCGCGCGCTATCTGCGGGGCCAGATCGCCGCGGGAGCGGAGGCGGTGCAGCTCTTCGACAGTTGGGCCGGCTGCCTCGCGCCGGACGCCTACCGCCGCCACGTGCAGCCCTACTCACACAGTGTGCTTGCCGCGCTGCCGCCGGACGTGCCGGCGATTCATTTCGGCACCGGGACGGCGGGGCTGCTGGAGGCGATGCGGGACGCGGGCGGTCACGTGATCGGTCTCGACTGGCGGGTCGATCTCGGCGCCGCGTGGACGCGCCTCGGCCCCGGGGTCGGCGTGCAGGGCAACCTCGATCCCGCGGTGCTGTTGAGCGCGCCGGCGGAGATCAAGCGCGGGGTGGGCGGCATTCTCGATGCGGCCGCGGGGCGGCCCGGGCATGTGTTCAATCTCGGTCACGGGGTGCTGCCGGAGACGCCGTGGGAGAACGTCCGCGCGATGGTGGATATGGTCCACGAGATGAGCCGCAGATAATGCGCCGCTACGACGCGGTCCTGCTGATCGGCTACGGCGCGCCGGAACGGCCGGAAGATGTGCGCCCATATCTCGCGGCCATCTTGCGCGGCCGGCGGGTGCCGCCGGAGCGCCTGGACGATGTCGCGCATCACTACGATGTGTTCGGCGGGCGCTCGCCGCTGACCGAGCTGACGCGCCGCCAGGCCGCCGCGCTCGAAGAGACGCTGCGCACGCGCGGCCTTCCGCTGCCCGTCTACGTGGGCATGCGCAATTGGACGCCGTACCTTCACGAGACCCTGGCGGCGATGCGCGACGCGGGGACGCGCCGCGCGATCGGCATCGTGCTGGCGCCGCACCGCAGCTATGCGAGTTGGGAGCAGTATCAGGAAAACGTCGCCGACGCCCAAACCCGCGTGGGCGCCCGGGCGCCGGCCGTCGAGTACCCCGGCCCGTGGTTCGAGCATCCCGGGTTTGTCGGCGCCCAGGCGGATCGCGTCGCGGCCGTCCTACGCGCGATGCCGGAGGAGGAACGGGAGGGCACGACGCTGGTTTTCACCGCGCACAGTATTCCGGCCGCGATGGCCGCGCGCAGCGGCTATGAATCGCAAGTCACGGCGTCCGCCCGGCTCGTCGCCGCCCGTCTGGGGCACGCCGCGTGGCGGGTGGCGTACCAGAGCCGCAGCGGCGATCCGCGGGAACCGTGGCTGGAGCCGGACGTGACGGACGTGCTGCGCGACCTCTCGGCGCGTGAGGTCCGGGCGGCGGTTATGGTGCCGGTCGGCTTTGTCTCGGACCACATCGAGGTGCTGTACGATCTGGACACGGAAGCCCGCGCGACGGCGGCCGGTTTCGGCATCGCCTATTATCGGGCGGGCACGGTGATGGACCACCCGGCCTTCGTCGGGATGCTCGCCGATCTCGTGGCGGCGCAGGCCGGGTGATGCCGGAATGACGGCCGGCAGCATCGGAGACCTCCCCCCTGCGGGGACTAGCCTGCGGGATGCGCAGGCGTCGCCGGACGCGCTCGGCGTCGAGACGGCATCCCGTCCCCCCCGCGTCGTGGTCGTCGGCGCGGGCATCGCCGGGCTGGCCGCGGCGCTGCGGATCGCGGAGGCGGCCCGCCGCGTCGATCTCGTAGTGTGCGAAGCTGGCTCCCGTGCCGGGGGGGTGATCGCCACCCAGCGCGACGGCGGCTACCTGATCGAGGCAGGACCGGATTCATTCCTCACGGAGAAGCCCGAGGCGCTCCGTTTGTGCGAACGGCTCGGCCTCGCGGCCGGCCTGGTCGGGGTGCAGAGCGGCGCGGCCCGCGCCTACGTTGTTCGCCGGGGCCGCCTCGTCCAGATTCCGGACGGGTTCCGGCTGGTCGCGCCGACGCGCCTTCTGCCGTGGCTGCGCTCGCCGCTGTTCTCGTGGCCTGGCAAGGCGCGGATGGCGATAGACTGCGTCCTGCCGCGTGGCCGGCCCGCCGCCGACGAGAGCGTGGCGTCCTTTGTGATCCGCCGCTTCGGGCGCGAGGCGTTCGAGCGCGTGGCGCAGCCGATGATTGGGACGATCTACACGGGCGACGCGGCCGCGCTGAGCCTCGAGGCGACAATGCCGCGGCTCGCCGAGGTGGAACGCCGCTATGGAAGCGTGATCCGCGGCCTCGTGCGCGCGCAGGAGGCCGCGAAGCGGGCGGAGGTCCTGCGCCAGACAGGGCAAGCGGCGGCGCGGCGTCCGGGGACCGGCCGGCGTCTCGGCATCTTCGCCGCGCTCGCGGACGGGATGCAGGCGCTGCCCGACGCGGCGGTGACCCGTCTGCCCGCGGGGGCGCTGCGGCTTGGCACCGCGGTCCGGACGGTGACACGGATTGGGGACGGCGCCCGCTACGCGGTCGCGCTCGAGGGCGGACCGCCCCTCGAGGCGGACGCGGTCGTCATCGCCGTACACGCGCCGGCGGCGGGGCGCCTCGTCGCCGGACTCGACGGTGCCCTCGCATCGCAACTCAGCGCGATTGCCTACGCGTCCTCCGCGAGCGTCACGCTCGCGTACCGGCGCGACGAGATCCGGCATCCGCTCGACGGCCTCGGGTTCGTCGTGCCGCAGGTCGAACGCCGTCCGATCCTCGCGGCCTCGTTCGCGAGCGTGAAGTTTCCCGGCCGCGCCCCCGCCGGCGCCGTATTGATTCGCGTGTTCCTGGGTGGCGCGCTCGCGCCGGAGATGGCCGCGCTCGACGACGACCGTCTGGTCGCGATCGTCCGCGGCGAGCTGGACGCGCTGCTCGGCGCAGCCGGCACGCCCCACTTCGTGCGGGTCCACCGGCACCGGGAGGCGATGCCGCAGTACGTGGTGGGGCATCTGGCGCGGGTCGCGGAGATCGAGGACCGGATTGCCGGCCACCCCGGCTTGGCGCTCGCCGGCGCGGCCTATCGCGGCATCGGGATTCCGGACTGCATCCGGTCCGGCGAGGACGCCGCGGACCAGGTGCTCGCGGCTATCCGCGCCCCGAAAGCCGGGGATCCAGCGCGTCGTGAAGCCCGTCGCCCGCCAAATTGAACGAGATGACGACGAGCATGATCGCGAGGCCGGGCGCCAGCGCAGCCCAAAAATCGGTCAGAAGGTAGCGGTAACTATCGGCCAGCTCGGCTCCCCATTCGGGTGACGGCGGTTGCGCGCCGAGTCCGAGAAAGCCGAGCGCCGCGGCTTCGAGAATCGCCGAGCCCACGCCGAGCGTCGCCTGCACCACGAGCGGCGCCGCCGCGTTCGGGAGGATGGATCGCAGGAGCACGCGCCACGGGCGCGCGCCGACCGCGCGGGCCGCCGTGACGTACTCGAATTCCTTGATCGCCAGCGTGGACGCGCGCGCCACGCGCGCGAACGATGGAATGCTGACGATGCTGACCGCGAGGATCGTGTTGTTGAGGCCGGGGCCGCGCAGCGCCACGATCCCAATCGCCAGGATGATGGACGGAAAGGCCAGCATCACGTCCATGATCCGCATGATGATGCTCTCCGCGCGCCCGCCGATATAGCCCGCGGCGATCCCGAGCAGGCCGCCGATCGTGAGCGCGCCCGACACGGCCACCAGCCCGACGGTCATCGAAATGGGCGCCCCCAAGATGACGCGGCTGAACACGTCGCGGCCCAATTGGTCGGTGCCGATCCAGTGTTGCGGCGACGGAGGCTGAAGCCGCGCGAGCAGGTTTTCGTCGTCCGCCCCCTGCGGGGCGATGTACGGCGCGAAAATCGCCACCAACCCAAAAAAAACGATCATGCACAGGCCGACGCGGGCGTTGGAGTTCTGCCAAAAGCGCCGGGCCGCCATCCGGAGGCCGGAGCGGCCCCGCGGCCCGACGGGCGCGGCGGCCGCGGCGCTCACCGCGAGCACGTTGCGGGCCTGCGGCGGCTCAGGCGTAACGGATGCGGGGGTCGAGGAACGCATAGAGGACGTCGACGGCCAGGTTGACGATCACGAAGAAGAGCGAGAAAAACAGGATGCCCGCCAGAATGACGGGATAATCGCGAAAGAGGATCGAGTCGTACATGAACCGGCCGACGCCCGGCCACGAGAAGAGCGTCTCGGTCAGGACGGCGCCGGTCAGAAACGAGCCGAACTGGAGCCCAACGACCGTCACGACGGGGAGCAGGGCATTGCGCAGACCGTGCGCGACGACGACGGCCCATCCCGTCAGTCCTTTCGCGCGCGCGGTGCGAATGTAGTCCTGGTGGAGGGCGTCCAGCATCGAGGCCCGCGTCATGCGCGCGATGATCGCGGTCGGGATCGAGCCCACGGTCACGCTCGGCAGCACGAGATGCCGCAGCGCGTCCCATGCCGCGGGCCAGTTGCCGGTCAACACCCCGTCCAGCACATCGATGCCGGTCAGCGTCCGGAGGGTCATGTTGACGCCGAGTTGTCCGGAGGTCGGGAGCGCGTGAACGTACACGCTGAAGATGAAAATCAGCATCAGCGCGAGCCAAAACACCGGGATCGACACGCCGGAGAGCGCGAAGACCATCCCGAGCCGGTCGAAGACCGAGTTGGGCTTGGCCGCCGACAGGATGCCGATCGGCACCCCCAGGACGAGCGCGACCGCCAGCGCGCCGAGCGTCAATTCCACCGTGGCGGGAAAGCGCGGCGCGTACTCCACCAGCACCTTGCGGTGGCTGTCCAGCGACTCGCCGAAATCGCCGTGGAGGGCGTTCCAGAGGTAGATGCCGTACTGCACCGGCAGCGGCTTGTCGAGGCCGAACTCGTGCTGCACCCGCTCGATCGCGCCGGGGGTGGCGTGCTCCCCGACGTAGACCGTCGCCGGATCGCCCGGAATGAGGTGGACGATCAGAAATGCGACCGCCGACACTCCCAGCAGGATCGGGAACAGGGAGATCAGGCGGCGGGCGATGTAACGGGTCATCGACCGGAGATACGGAGGGGGCGCGGAATCCGGTCCGCGCCCCCCGTCCCCGCCGTTCTCCTACCGCAAAGAGACCAGTTCCCAGTATTCGTTGGAATCCGGCTGTCCGACGAGGCCCTCGAGATTCTTGCGTACCAGCATCGGCACTTTGGCATGCGCGATCCAGATGTTGGGGAGATCCTTCGAGATCAACGTCATGGCCTGCGCGTACATTTGCGCCCGCTTCGCCTGGCTGTTCTCGGTCTTGGCCTTGTTGATCAGGTCGAAGACGGCGGAGTTGTTGTAGGACCACCGGGCGCTGGTGGCATCAAACCGCGGGAAGAAGAACCCGAGCCAGTCGTCGGGATCGCCGTTGTCGCCGATCCAGCCGGCCATGTACAACGGGAACTTGTTGCTCTTCTGGTCCTTGAGATAGGTGGCCCAGTCCTCGGTCTGCAGATGCGCCCGGATGCCGACCTTGTTGAGGTCGCTCGCGATCGCCGTGCCGATCTCCTTGCCGTTCGGGAAGTAGGGCCGGCTGACCGGGATGTACCAGAAGTCGAACGAGAAGCCGTTGGGATACCCGGCTTCCGCGAGCAGCTTCTTGGATTGCGCGGGGTCGTACGTGATCGGGTCGGGATTGGAGGCGCGGCCCCACATCCCGGGCGGCATGGCCTGGGTGGCGACCTCGCCGTACCCGGCGTACAACCCCTGCACGATCGCCTGCCGGTTGATCGCGTAGGCGACGGCCTTGCGCATCCGGATGTCCTTGAAGAGCGGATCGTTCATGTTGAACTTGAGCCAGCTCGTGTCGAACGGCGGCCGGAACACGGTCTTGATGTTCGGGTCGCTCTGCGCGGCCTTGACGTCGTCGGTGTTGGGCAGCTCGATCGCCTGGACCTCGCCGGACTTGAGCGCCAGGAACCGCGCGGAGTTGTCTTTGATCACGCGCATGATGAGGCGCTGCGTCTTAGGCAGGCCCTTGCGGAAGAAGCTGGGGTTCGCCGCCAGCGTCACGTGATCGTCGCGCACCCACTCCACGAACTTGTACGGGCCTGTCCCCACCGGATGCGTGCCGACGCCCGTGCCGCCGTACTGCTTGAGCGATGCCGGACTGGTGATCTGGAACGCGATGATCGTCAGGTTCTGCAGCAGCGGTGCGTTGGGCTGCTTCAGGATGAGCTGCACGGTGTACGGGTCGACGACCTTGGCCTCCTTGTACGAATCGGCCATGAAGTCGTTCCAGTACTCGTACTCGCCGCCCTTGACCGCGTGGTACGGATTGTCCTTGAAGGCCCAGCGGTCAAAGTTGGCCTTGACCGCTTCGGCGTTGAACGGCGTGCCGTCGTGGAACGTGACCCCCCGGCGCAGCTTGAAGGTCCAGGTGAGCCCGTCGGACGAGACGGACCAGCTCGTCGCGAGATCCGGCTCGATGTCGGTCTTGCCCGGCTGCGCGCGCACCAAGAGGTTGAAGATCTGCGTCGTGACCTGATACGTCTCCCCGTTTGTGCTGACGGGGCTGTCCATCGAGTCGCCGTCGCCCGACTTGCCGTAGATGATCGTGGTCGGTCCGGCGGCCCAGCCCGTCACCGAGCCGGGGACGACCAGGATTCCCGCGATGAGGGCGGCGACGATCGCGAGCGAGGTAGCCACGCGCCTCCACCCCTGTGGCGCTGTCACCATGCGACGCCTCCTTGCGGAGCAAGTGTCGTCAGAACCCCGGTAGATTCGGGTGCCACCCGCGGTACTCCTTGCCGTGCCCGCCGGACCTCAAACGGCCGCGGCGCCGCCGTGCTATAATGACAGGCGTTCGGCGATGACGGGGACGAGTAAGCCGGACGGCGGCCGAAAGAGAGGCGGGACCCAGGCTGGAAGCCCCGCCCGGACGCCGGGCTGAACACCTCCCTCGAGCCGCCAGGCGGACGTCGCAAAACCCGCGAACGGTGATTCGGGGGGCGAATACGCCGGCCGGGTGCGCCCGTAATCGCGCGTGGAGTCGCCCGCCGTCACTCCGCTGCCGGGGTGCGGCGGGAAAGTGGGTGGAACCGCGGAGCCTCCGTCCCATTGGGACGGGGGCATTATTGTTGCCGCTTGGACGGGAGGATGGTCCCCATGGCCGAACGGACGTCCGTTGACCAGATCACGCTGCGCCTGCCGGACGGATCGGCACGCGCTTTCGCGCGCGGCGTCGCGCTCGCCGAGGCGGCGCGGGAGACCGGCGCGCGCGACGTGCTTGCCGCCCGCGTCGACGGCGAGGTGCGGGATCTCGCGTTCCGCGTGGACCGCGACGCGGTGGTCGAATGGTTGACCTTCGCGGACCCCGCCGGCCGCGAGGTTTACTGGCACAGCACGTCGCATCTGCTGGCGCAGGCCGTTCGCGAGCTGTTCCCCGGAGCGAAGCTGGCGATCGGGCCGCCGATCGACGACGGCTTCTACTACGACTTCGATATCGGGCGGCCGTTCACGCCGGAGGACCTCGAGCGCATCGAAGCCGGGATGCGCGAACTCGCGGCCCGCGACCAGCGGATCGAGCGGATCGCCGTGTCCCGCGGCGACGCCGTCCGGCTGTTCCGCGACCGGCAGGACGTCTACAAGAGCGAGCTCCTCGAGGGCATTTCCGACGACCCGGTGAGCTTCTACCGGCAAAACGGCTTTCAGGACATGTGCCGGGGCCCGCACCTTCCGTCGACGGGCCTCATCAAGGCGGTCAAGCTCCTCAGCACCTCGGGCGCCTACTGGCGGGGCGACGAGCGGCGGACGATGCTGCAGCGGATCTACGGCATCTCCTTTCCTACGCAGCAGGCGCTGGACGAGTATCTCGCGCGCCTCGAGGAGGCCAAGCGGCGCGACCACCGCAAGCTGGGGCGCGAGCTCGGGCTCTTCGCGTCGGTGCAGGAGGTGGGGCAGGGGCTGCCGCTGTGGCTGCCGCGCGGAGCGACGGTGCGCCGGATCCTCGAACGCTACATCATCGATCTCGAGGAGAGTCTCGGCTACCTGCACGTGCACACGCCGGACCTCGCGAACGTCGAGCTGTACAAGATCAGCGGGCATTGGGACCACTACCGCGAGAACATGTACCCGCCGATGAAAGTCGATACCGAAGAGCTCGTGCTGCGGCCGATGAACTGCCCGCACCACATCATGGTCTTCAAGCAGGGCCGGCACAGCTACCGCGACCTGCCGGTGCGCATCGCCGAGCTCGGCACGATGTACCGCTACGAGCGGTCCGGCGTGCTGACCGGCCTCGCGCGCGTGCGGGCGATGACGCTCAACGACGCGCACATCTTCTGCCGCCCCGACCAGCTGATGGAGGAGTTCATCAGCGTCGTACGGCTGATCCAGCGCGTCTACGCCGATCTCGGTCTGCATCCGTTCTGGTACCGCCTGTCGACGCGGGACCCGCGCGACCGCGAGAAGTTCGTGCAGAACGACGCGATGTGGGAGTCGGCGGAAGGGCAGCTCCGAGCGGCGATGCAGGCGCTCGGGCTCGACTACGTCGAGGCCCCGGGCGACGCCGCGTTCTACGGCCCCAAGCTCGACGTGCAGGTGCCCAACGTGATGGGCAAGGACGAGACGATCTCCACGGTGCAGCTCGATTTCTACCTGCCGGAGCGGTTCGGCCTCGAGTACATCGGCGAGGACAGCCAGCCGCACCGGCCGGTGATGATCCACCGGGGCGTCATCAGCACGCTCGAGCGCATGATGGCGTTTCTGATCGAGCAGTACGCGGGGGCGTTCCCACTGTGGCTCGCGCCCGAGCAGGTGCGCGTGCTGCCGATCGCCGACCGGCACCTCGCCTACGCGCGGCGCGTCGCGGATGCGCTGCGGGGCAAGGGCATCCGCGTCGAGGTGGACGCCAGCAGCGAGCGGACCGGGCACAAGATCCGCGAGGCGCAGCTGATGAAGATTCCGTACATGCTCGTCGTCGGCGACCGCGAAGAGGCGCAGAACGCCGTGGCCGTCCGCAGCCGGACGAAGGGCGACGAGGGGACGCAGCCGCTCACCGCGTTCGCCGAGCGCGTGAGCGCGGAGGCCGCGCACCGGCAGCCGGTGGTGTCTTAGGGGGCGCGGGCGACGATATGCAGGGTGACCGTGACCGGATCCCGCGCCACGAAGATGAACGCGCGCGGGTAGGGGATGCCGTAGTCGGCCATTCGGACGGTCGCGGTCGCGTCGGCCACGTACTCGGCGGCGAGCGCGAGGACGCGGCCCGTAAAGGCGGTCTCGCGCGCGACGTCGCGAATGACGAGGCGCCCGCGCACCTCCGCGGGAAACGGCTCGACGGCGAGGCCCGGCCGCGCCGTCGCGGTGCCCGTGAACGTGATCGTGGGATAGGTGCCGGTCTGGAGGAACGTCGCGTGCATCGCGCGGTCGCGAATCCCGTTGCCGGTCGTGAGGCTGCGCGCGTCGACGACGCCGGAGATCCGGGCGGCATACGCGTCGCCGCCCGCCGGCTCGACCTCGATCCGGCCGGTGACCTGCGCCGTGCGGCCGGAGAAGCCTCCGCGGTTGTCGGGAACCGCGAAGGTCACGGACGATTCGCCCGGTACGATCGCGAAGCCGCGGAGCGGAACCAACGCGGCGCGCGGAGACGCTGCGGGGACCGGCGCAGCGGCGGCGCGCCACAATACCGTCGCGGCGATCGCCGCCGTCAGCAGGAAGACCCGTGTGATCCGCGCCGCGGTCATCTCGCGCCTCGCCCGATTGGTACCGCATCCGTGTATCATGCCCGTCACGGCGGCGCCGCCTCCCGGCGGCGGACGGACCGCACCCCGGGCCCCCGGCCGTGAGCGGCTCCCCCTCCGCGGTCTACCTCCTTCTCGGCGAGGAAGACGTGCGCGCCGACGAAGCGCTGCGGACGATTCTCCACGAGGCGGTGCCGGACGAGGAGCGCGCGCTCAACCTCGACGTCATCGACGCCGGCACGATGCCGATCCAGGACGTGATCACGCGGTGCGAGACGCTGCCGTTCTTCGGCGCGCGGCGCGCGGTGGTGCTCAACGTGCGCAATCCCGAGTCGTGGCGCGCGGCCGAGCAGGACGCCCTCGCCGATTATCTGAACCAGGGATCGCCGCCGTCCGTGCTCGTCATCGTGGCGCCGCGGCTCGACCAGCGCCGCCGGCTCTCGGGCGTGCTGCAGCGCAAGGCGCACGTGATCCGGTGCGATCCGCTCGACCCCGAACAGCTCCCGGCGTGGCTCGTCGCGCGGGCCCGGGAGTCCGGCAAGACGATGACGCCGGAGGGCGCAAATTTGTTAGTCGAGCTGGCCGGCGGCGGCCTGCGCGCGCTCGGACTCGAAGTCGCGAAGCTGGCCGCCTACGCCGGGGACCGCGAAACGATTACCGCCGCGGACGTGCGCGAGGTCGCGAGCCACGTCGCGGCGCAGGTCACGATCTTCGAGGTCATGGACGCCGTCGGCCACCGGCGTGCGGACGACGCGTTTCGGCTTCTCGATACGCTGATCGCCCTCGGCGAGCCGCCGCTGCGCATCCTGTACATGTTGGAGGATCAAGTGCGCATGCTGGCGCGGGTGCAGGAGCTCGTCGACCGCGGCGTGCGGAACCGCTCGGACGTGCAGAAGGCGCTCGGGTCGCGGGCGTGGCGCTACCGCGACTATCAGAAGCAGGTCGATGCGTTCGGGCGAATCGACGTGGAGGCGCTGCTTGGGCTGCTGCTCGAGACCGACGGCGCGATCAAGACGGGGCAGATGCCCCCGCGCCTCGCGCTGGAAACCTTGATCGTGCGGATGAGCGGAGCGTAGGGCCGGGACGCCGTCCTAGGCCGATGCGCGCGCCTGTCCCGCCCAGCGCGTCAGCCGGGACTTCTTTCGGGCCGCGGCGTTGGGGTGCAGAATCCCCTTGCGGGCCGCGGCGTCGAGCACGCTGATCGCGGCGCGCAGCGAGTCGCCGCCGGGCTGTTCCGCGGCGCGCGCGTCTTTGACGAGCGTCTTGACCCTCGATCTGATCGCCTGGTTGCGGACCGCGCGCTTGAGATCCTGACGCTTCCGCTTCAGGCCGGACTTCGTGCGCTTCGCCACACCGCCACCTCCACATGATCCCGCCGCGGCGCAGTACACCTCCGCACGGGGCGACGCTCATTGTAGCATAGGGCGTCGGGTTCGCGCAGGCCCGGCGCGTGGTCAAATCACCGATCCCGGGTTATAATGGCGCCGACATGACAGCTCCGGATGTGCCCGCGGCCGCCTCCGTCCCGGGCGGAAGAGCCGCCGGCGCGTCGACCGCGGGGGCGATCGCGCGGTCGGCGGGGCTGATCGCGGCGGGGACCGTCGCCAGCCGCGTGCTGGGCCTCGCCCGCGACGTGATGATCGCCGCGATCTTCGGCGCGACGTCCGCGCGCTCCGCGTTCGTCATCGCCTACTCGCTCCCGTTCTTCGTGCAGCGGCTCTTCCTCGGCGGCACGCTCAGCATCGTCTTCATCCCGGCGATCACGCGCGTGCTGATGCAGGGCGATCCGGACGAGGTCGAGCGCGTCGTCTCGAGCACGTTCACGATCGTGCTGCTGATCGGCGCCGCGATGGTCGCCGTCGGCGTGGTCGCGGCGCCGCTCCTCGTGCCGATCGCCGCGCCCGGCTACCTCCGCACGAACCCCGGCGTGCTGACCACCGCGGTCGAGCTGACGCGGGTGATGTTCGTCTCGATGGCGTTCCTCGCGTTGTCCGCGTTCGCGACCGGCTATCTCAACGCCCACCGGCGGTTCGGCACGCCGGCGCTGGCCCCGGTCGTCTTCAACGTTGTGATCATCGCGTCCGTCTATGTCCTCGCGCGGAAGATCGGCATCCTCGGGGTGGCGGTGAGTTTTCTGCTTGGGTGGGCGGCGCAGTTCTTGGTGCAGCTGCCGGAGGCGCGCGCCGCCGGATTCCGGTGGCGGCCGTCGATCGACGTCTCCCATCCCGCGGTGCGGGAGATGGGGCGGCTCGCGGTGCCGGCGATGCTCGGACTCGCGGTGATCGAGATCAACTCGAACGTCGGACGCTTTTTCGCGTCGTTCCTGCACCCGCAGCCCGGCGTGGACTATCTTGCCGTGCTCGACTACGCGTTCCAGCTGGTGCAGGCTCCGGTGAGCATTTTCGCGCTCTCGATCGCCACGGCGCTGTTCCCGACGATGGCGCGTCACGCCGAGACCGACACGCGCGCGCTCCGCGACGCGACGTCGCTCGGTCTCCGCGGCGTGCTCTTCACAATGATGCCGGTGATGGCCTGGATTCTCGTGGCCAGCCCGCTCATCGTGCGCGTGATCTTCCAGCGCGGCGCCTTCGGCCCGGCGGCGACCGCGGCGGTCGCGGTAGGTTTCGTCGGCTACGCGGTCGGCGCGGTGCCGTACGCCGCCTACTACATTGTCACCCGCACGTTCTACGCGCTGCACGATATGCGCACGCCGGTGAACGTCGGGCTGTACATGGTGGCGCTCAACGCCGCCGGCGACTACGTGCTGATGCAGAGGCTCGGCCACCTCGGCATCGCGCTCGCGACGTCGATCGTCGCGTTTGCCAATGTCGCCGTGCTCATGTGGATCTTGCGGAAGCGGCTCGGCCGGCTCGACGGCACCGCGCTCGCCTCGACCGCGGCGCGGACCGCCGTCGCGGCCCTGTGCCTTGCCGCGGCGATGGGCGGGGTCCTCCGCGCCGGTCCCCATCTCGTGCCGACGGTGCGGCTGGGCGGCGCCCTGGCGGTCCTGCTGGCGGCGACGGCCGCCGGGGGGATCGTCTACCTGGCCGTGTGCCGGCTGCTCGGCGTCAGGGAGCTGCGGCTGCTGCGCCTCGGCCGCCAGGGTGCGGCATAGGCGCGGGAGAGCACGCGCGACCCGGCGGCTTGACACCCGTTTGGCGCGGATGCTACGCTCGGTTCAGAACGGTTAGCACTCTAGGGGCGCGAGTGCTAATTTTTCAGGAGTGGTATGCGGCGGAGGTCCGGCGATGGAGCCCATCGAGGGCCGGCGGCGCGAGATTTTGAGGATCGTGATCGACGATTACATCGCCACCGCCGAGCCGATCGGCAGTGAAGCGGTGCGGGAGCGCCACGGCCTGAACGTCAGTTCGGCCACCGTGCGCAACGAGATGGCCGCGCTCGAGGACATGGGATATCTGAACCAGCCGCACACCTCTGCGGGACGCGTGCCCACCGACCGCGGGTATCGCGTGTACGTTGATTCGCTCGTTCCGGAAGAGACGCCGCCTCCCGCCGAGCAGACGCGCCTGCGGGAGACGTTATTCCTCCAGGAAGAGCCGCACCGGGCGATCGCGCGCGTGGCCCACGCGCTCGCCGCCGGCACCGAGTACGCCTCCGTCGTCGAAGCCCCGCACCTGCACGAGCAGGTGATCCGCCACCTCCACCTGATCCCGCTCACGCCCCGGCGCGCGCTCATCGTCGTCGTCACGGACGCCGGCGTCTTCGAGGGGAAGACCGTCGAGCTGGAGGCGGCGACGTCGCCGGACGAGTGCGACCGTCTGTCCCAGGAGATCAGCCGCCGGGTGGCCGGATGGCGTCTCGGCGATCTGACCGTGCGGGCGATGGATCAGGTGATCGGCGAGGTGGCGCTGTACCGCCAGGTCGTGATCGAGGTCGGCCGGCTGATCGGCGATCAGATCGCGGCGTCGTCCCGCATTCACACGGAAGGGCAGGCCAATATCCTGAAACAGCCGGAGTTCCGCGACGCGCGGCGCGCCGAGCCGGTGCTGTCGGCCCTCGAGCGGCACGAGGTCGTGACGGAGATCCTTCACGACGGCGGCTCGGTGCCGGCCGATTCGCGGTCGGCAGCCATGAAATTGAAACCGGTACGGATTACGATCGGCGCCGAACACCGGCGCGAGGAGATGCGCGATACGAGCGTCGTCGCCGCGACGTACTATGTCGGCGGCCGGCCGGCCGGCGAGCTCGCGATCGTGGGGCCGACGCGGATGCGGTACGGCCGCGCCATCTCGCTGGTCCGCTTTCTCGCCGACACGCTCGGCGAAGCGCTCGGCCGCCTGTAGGCCCCATCGCGATGCCCCAAACCGACTACTACGAAGTGCTGGGAGTGCCGCGCGCCGCGTCGCAGGACGAGATCAAGCGCGCGTTCCGGCAGCTGGCCCGCGAGCACCACCCCGACGTCAACAAAGATCCCGGCGCGGCCGACCGCTTCAAGATCATCAACGAGGCGTACCAGGTGCTCGGCGACCCGGAGCGGCGCGCCCGGTATGATCGCGGCGATTTCGTCGCCGCGGGCCGGCCGGACGGGCGCGGCGGCCCCTTCGGCGCGGGTCCGTTCGAGGACTTGTTCGACATGTTCTTCGGGCAGACGATGGGCGCCGGCATGCGGTCCGGCGAGTCCGGGCCCGAGCGCGGCAGCGACCTGCGCGTGGCGCTCGAGATCACGCTCGAGGACGCATCACGCGGCGCCGAGCACACGATCTCGATCGTCCGGGAGGAGACGTGCCCCGCGTGCTTCGGTACGGGAGCGGAGAAGGGCAGCGCGCCCGAGATCTGCCCGACGTGCCGCGGCGCCGGTCAGGTCCGATACGGCCGGCAAACGCCGTTCGGGTCGTTCCAGCAGATCGCGACGTGTCCCGACTGCCGCGGCGCCGGGAAGGTCGTCCGCAAGCCGTGCCGCGAGTGCCGCGGCCGCGGCCGGATGGACGCGAAGCGCGAGATCACCGTCGCGGTTCCCGCCGGGGTCGAGGAAGGGACACGGCTGCGCCTGCAGGGCGAGGGCGAAGCGGGCATGCGGGGCGGAGTGCGCGGAGACCTGTACGTCGATCTCCGCCTGGCCGAGCATCCCGTCTTCACGCTCGAGGGACGCAATCTGCACTGCCGGGTGGATGTGTCGATGGCGCAGGCGGCGCTCGGCGCGGAGGTCGAGGTGCCGACGCTCGACGGACCCGCCACGCTTCGCGTGCCGGCCGGCACCCAGCCGGGCGCCGCGCTCGTACTGTCGGGGAAAGGCATGCCTCGCGCGCGCGGGGGTGCGCGCGGTGATCTCGTGGCCCACGTGCGTGTCGAGATCCCGACCCGCCTGACCGCGGAACAGTCCGCGGCGCTCGCTGAATTCGCCCGGCTGCTGGGCGAGGCGCCCCGGCCCCGCCGGCAGGGTCCGGCCCGCCGGAAGCCGCTCTTCGGCAAACTCCGCTCAGCCGACTCGTGACGGCGGCTTTGGTTTCATCGTGGCGGGCCGCGAGCCGGCCCGCACGGCACCGTGCCGCGGTGCCGCCCCGGACTTGGGTCGAGGTGCGCGTTACCGTCTCCACGGAGGCCGCCGAAGCCGTCGGGGAGATCCTCCGCGACCTGCGCGGCGGCGGGCTCGTCGAGGAACGCCCCGCCCCAGGGCGCGTGCGGTTCCGTTCGTACCTTCCGCCGTCGCGACTCCTGCGTCCGGCGCTCCGGGCGGTGCGCGTACGGATCCGGGGACTGCGGGGGTACGGACTCGAGCCCGGACGGGTCTCGATCGGGCATCGGCGGGTTCGGGCGCGGCGGTGGGCGACGGCCTGGCGGGTCCACGCGAAAGCCGTTCGCGTCGGACGCCTCCTGATCCGGCCGTCGTGGGTGCGCGCCGCGCCGCGGCCGCGCGATCGTGTCGTGGCGATCGATCCGGGCATGGCGTTTGGCACCGGCATGCACGCGAGCACGCGCCTCGCGCTGCGCGGGCTCGGGCGGGCGCTCGCCCGCCGGAGGGGCGCCGCGGTCTTCGACGTCGGCACGGGCTCGGGGATACTGGCGATCGCCGCGGCCGCGCTCGGCGCCGCCGCGGTGTGGGCGGTCGACAGCGATCCGGTCGCGACCGCGGCGGCGCGGGCCAACGCCCGGCTGAACGGATGCGCGCGGCGGGTCCGTGTCGCGGACGGGTCCGGGATGGGCGCCGCGCCGGGCCGCGCCGACGTCATCGTCGCCAACATCGTCGCCGACACGATCGTCGAGCTGCTGCCGGATGCCCGCGCGCGACTGGCTCCGGGCGGTCTCTTCATCGGATCGGGCATCGTCGCGGGGCGGGTGCGGAGCGTGCTGCGGGCGGCCCGGGCCGCGGGATTTCAGGCGAGCGCGGTGCTGCGGGAGGGCGACTGGCGGGCGGTGCTTCTTAGTGCGAGGCCCAGATCTGGCTCGCCAGCGTCAGCAGTACGAAGAACCCGATCAGCACGACCGCGGTGATCACAAACGCCCGGCGCGGCCGCCGTGGAGTCGAGGCGGAGTCTTCCTCGCGGGCCCGGTAGACCGTACGGAGGGCGACGAGCCCGACGAGCGCGAGGGCGACCAGCACCCCGCTGAGGCCCCACACGCTCGCGACGATCGACAGCCAGATCGTACCGAGGCCCAAGGCGACGACCAGCAGCGTTCGAATCACAGCGTACGCCCCGCGGGCGAGAGACCTGTCCCCGCCGGGGGACGACGGGGCGCGCCCTCGGGGCGCGAGGCCATCCACGGCTCGGTGCTTCTCCGATCCGGCTTGCATTTCCTCGTCCCTGCGATACAATGTGGGTTAGTCGCGGACCATTAACGATCTCCGGGAGGGATCGATGGTGCGCCGGGATGCCGTGCGCCGATCGGGGAGCCTCTTCCGGGCTCCCTTTTGTTGTGCCCCGCGCCGCCGGCGCCTACCGCCGGCCAGTCCCACGCAAGCGGGGCGATGGCAGGAATTGTATTTTTATGCATAGAGTAGTATAATCATGCGGCAACGGGGCGCGGAGGATGGGGATGCAGGCACGGCTGGCGCTTGAAGACGGCACGATCCTCGCCGGACGCGCGATCGGCGCGCGCGGGTGGGCGGGGGGCGAAGTCGTTTTCACCACCGCGATGACGGGATATGAGGAAGTGCTGTCGGATCCGTCCTACAACGGGCAGATCGTGACGATGGCGTATCCGCTCATCGGCAACTACGGCGTGAGCGGCGAAGCGTGGGAATCGTTCCGGCCGCACGTCGAGGGCTTTGTCGTCGGCGAGGCCGCGGATCTGCCGCACCACTGGCAGGCCGAGAGCACGCTCGCCGCGACGCTCGCGCGGTGGGAGATCCCGGGCATCGCCGGCATCGACACGCGGTTTCTCGTCCGCCACCTCCGCTCGCATGGGCTCAAGCGCGGCCTCGTCTCCACCGAAGACGTGCCGGACGAGGCGCTGGTCGCGCGGGCGCGCACGCTGGCCGACATCGGGACGCTCGATCTCGTCGGCGAGGTCAGCACGCCCGCGGTACGGCACCTCGCCGGACCGGGGCCCAAGCTCGCGCTGCTCGACTGCGGCGTGAAGGCCGGCATCATCGAGGGGCTGCGCCGGCGCGGCTGCGACGTATGGGTGCTGCCGCACCGCACCACCGCGGAGGAGATTCTCGATCTCGCGCCCGCGGGGCTGGTGCTCTCGCCGGGGCCGGGCGATCCGCAGCGGCTCCCGCACCAGGTGGCGCAGGTGCAGCGGCTGTGGGGCCGGATGCCGTTGTTCGGGATCTGTCTCGGGCATCAGATCATCGGCCGCGCGGCCGGCGCCACGACGTTCAAGCTCCCCTACGGGCACCGCGGCAGCAACCACCCTGTGAAGGATCTCGTGACCGGCCGGGTCTGCGTCACCACCCAGAACCACGGCTACGCGGTGGACGAAGCGTCCGTCGCGGGCACGGAACTCGCCGTCACGCACCGCAACCTCAACGACGGCACCGTCGAGGGGCTGCGGCATCCGCGCCTGGCGATCATGACGGTGCAGTACCATCCCGAAGGGCGGCCCGGCCCGCTCGACTCGTCCTACCTGTTCGACGCGTGGATGGAAATGCTCGGCGCCGCGCCGCACGAGCCCGGCGCACCGGTGGAGTCGGCCCGAGCCTGATGTCCGGCGGCGTCAGCAAGGTCCTCGTCATCGGCTCCGGACCGATCACGATCGGGCAGGCCGCGGAGTTCGACTACTCCGGCAGCCAGGCGTGCCGCTCGCTCTCGGAAGAGGGCGTCGAGGTCATTCTCGTCAACAGCAACCCCGCGACGATCATGACCGACGTCGAGACCGCCGACCGCGTTTACATCGAGCCGCTCACCGTCGAGTTTCTGACCCGCGTGATCGCGCGGGAACGGCCGCAGGGACTGCTCGCGACGCTCGGCGGGCAGACCGGCCTCAACCTCGCGGTGGCGCTCGCGGAAGGCGGCGTGCTCGAGGAGTACGGGGTGAAGCTGCTCGGGACGCCGCTCGAGGCCATCCGGCAGGCCGAGGATCGCGAGTTGTTCAAGGAGGCGATGCGGGTGTTCGGCGAGCCGGTCCCGGAAAGCGTCGTCGCGACCAGCGTGGAGGAGGCCCGCGCGTTCGCGGCGCGGACCGGCTTCCCCGTGGTGATCCGCCCGGCGTACACCCTCGGCGGCACCGGCGGCGGCATCGCCCCCGACGCGCGATCGCTCGACGAGATCGCCGCGCGCGGCCTCGCCGTGAGCCGCATCCACCAGGTCCTGGTCGAGCGCTCGGTCGCCGGCTGGAAGGAGATCGAGTACGAGGTGATGCGCGACCGGCTCGACACGTGCATCACAGTGTGCAACATGGAGAACCTCGACCCGATGGGCGTGCACACCGGCGACAGCGTCGTGATCGCGCCGAGCCAGACGCTGAGCGATCGCGAATACCAGATGCTGCGCAGCGCCAGCCTGCGGATCATCCGCGGCCTCGGCATCGAGGGCGGCTGCAACATCCAGTTCGCGCTCGACCCCGCGAGCACGCGGTACTACGTGATCGAGGTGAACCCGCGGGTCAGCCGGTCGAGCGCCCTGGCCAGCAAGGCGACGGGCTACCCGATCGCCCGGGTCGCGGCGAAGATCGCGCTCGGCCGCACGCTCGATGAAATCCGCAACGCCGTCACCGGCGAGACCTTCGCCTGCTTCGAGCCGGCGCTCGACTACTGCGTCGTCAAGATCCCGCGCTGGCCGTTCGACAAGTTTCCGTACGTCGACCGCCGCCTCGGGACGCAGATGCAGGCGACCGGCGAGGCGATGGCGATCGGACGGAGCGTGGAAGAGGCGCTGCTCAAGGCGCTGCGGTCGCTCGACCAACAGGTCGACGGGCTCGACTACCCGCCGGCCGCGGCGTGGTCGCGCGAGGCCCTGCGGCAGCGAATCGCGGAGCCGTGCGACGAGCGGCTGTTCGCGATCGCGGAAGGCCTCCGCCGCGGCATGCTGCCCCAGGAGATCGCGGATCTCTCGCACATGGACCTGTTCTTCGTCAACAAGATCGCCAACATCGTGGGGATGCAGCTCGGGCTGCGCGGCCGGCGCGATCCCGAGACCCTGCGGGCGGCGAAGCGCCTCGGCCTGCCCGACACCGCGATCGCCCGGGCGTGGGAGACGACCGCGGACGCGGTGCGCGCGATCCGGGGGCGGGAGGGCATCGGCCCCGTCTACAAGATCGTCGACACCTGCGCCGGCGAGTTTCCCGCGCAAACGCCGTACTTCTACTCGACCTACGCGCGCGAGGACGAGGTGCCGGAGAGCCCGCGCCGCCGGGTCGTCGTGCTCGGGTCCGGGCCGATCCGGATCGGCCAGGGCATCGAGTTCGACTATTCGAGCGTGCACGCCGTGAAGGCGCTGCGGGACGCCGGCCTCGACGCGGTGCTGATCAACAACAACCCGGAGACGGTCAGCACGGACTTCGACGTGGCCAGCCGCCTGTACGTCGAGCCGCTGACCGTCGAGGACGTGCTCAACGTCGTCGAGCGCGAGCGCGCCGACGGCGTGATCGTCCAGGTCGGCGGCCAGACCGGACTCAACCTCGCCGGTCCGCTGGCGGAGCGCGGCGTCCCGGTGCTCGGCACGACGGTGGAAGGGCTCGACGCCTCCGAGGACCGCGGCAAGTTCGACGCGCTGCTCCGCCGGCTCGACATCGCGCGCCCCGCCGGCGGCGCGGTGCGGTCGGTGGCGGAGGGCCGCGCGCTGGCGGACCGCCTCGGCTTTCCGCTGCTCGTCCGGCCGTCCTACGTGCTCGGCGGGCGCGGGATGGAGATCGTGGCGACGGCCGACGAGCTCGTCCGGTACCTCGAGTCCGCGTTCGCCGCCGACCGCGAGCATCCGGTGCTGATCGACACCTACGTCGAAGGCACCGAGGTCGAGGTCGACGCGATCAGCGACGGGGACGCGGTGTTCCTGCCGGGCATCATGGAGCACATCGAGCGCGCCGGCGTGCACTCCGGCGACAGCATCGCGGTGTTTCCGGCGCAGCATCTCGGGCCGGACGAGGCGGACCAGGTCGTCGACGCCACGGTGGCGATCGCGCGCGCGCTCGGCGTCCGCGGCTTCCTCAACATCCAGTTCGTCGTCAAAGACGGCCGCGTCTACGTGCTCGAGGCCAATTTGCGGTCCAGCCGGACGATCCCGTTCGTGAGCAAGGCGGCCGGGGCGCCGCTGGTGCGGCTCGCCGTGCACGTCATGCTCGGCCGGACCCTCGCCGATCTCGGCTATCCGGGCGTGACGCGCCTGCCGGCGCCGGCGCGCGTCTCGGTCAAGGCGCCGGTGTTCAGCAGCGAGAAGATGGCGCAGCTCGACGTGCTGCTCGGGCCGGAGATGACCTCGACGGGCGAGGTCATGGGACAGAACAGCAGCCTGCCGGGCGCGCTCTACCGGGCGCTTGTCGCCGCGGGCATCGAGATGCCGGAGCAGCAGCAGCGGGCGCTCCTGGCCAGCATCGCGGACCGGGACAAGGCCGACGCCGTCGGGCTGATCCGCCGGTTCGTCGACCTCGGGTTCACCGTGTACGCGACGGACGACACCGCGAAGTATCTCGCCGACCACGGCGTCCACGCCATCCACGTCAGCAAGAACGGCGATCCCGAGACGGCGCTCCGCCTCGTGCACGAGCGCGCGGTCAACCTGGTGCTGAACACGCCGACGCGGGGGCGCACGCCCGGGCGGGCCGGGTTCGCGCTGCGGCGCGCGGCGTTCGAGCGGCACCTGCCGTGCTTCACGTCGCTCGATACGGCGGAGGCGTTCCTCGACGTGCTCACCGCGATCAAGGCCGGTGAGATCCCGGCACCGCACGCGGCGATGGAGGTCTCTCCGCTCTAGCGCCGCCGGCGGGCCGCCTGCGGCGGGCTCGCCGGCAACGATGTCATTTACGCGCGAAGCCGCCGCTTCAGGCGCTCGGTCGCGGCCACGAGCTCGCGGGCAATCGACGGCTCGAACGCGACGTGGCCGGCGTCCGGCAGCAGAATGTACTCCGCTTCCGGCCACGCCTCGTGCAGGCGCGCCGCGGTGTAGGGCGGGCAGTCGAGATCGTACCGGCCCTGCACGATGGTGCCGGGAATCGAGCGGATCCGCCCGACGTCTCGCAGCAGCTGCCCCGGTTCGAGAAAGCAGTCGTGGACGAAGTAGTGGTTCTCGATGCGCGAGACCGGCAGCGCTTTCGCGTCCACCTCGGAGTCCGCCTCCGCCACCGGATCGGGCAGCAGCGTCGTGCACCGGGCCTCGTAGTGCGACCACACGCGCGCCGTGCGGAGACAGACCTCGGGGTCCGGGTCGTTCAGCCGGAGTCGGTAGCGCTCGAGCAGTCCCGCGGTATCGCGCGGGCCGGGCCCGGAGGCCTCGGCAAACTCGTTCCACGCCTCGGGCGAGAACAAGCGCATCCCGGTCATGAACCACTCGAGCTCCGGCCGTTCGGCGAGAAAGATGCCGCGCACGATGAGGCCGCGGCACCGGGTGGGGTGGGCTTCCGCGTAGGCCAGCGTGAGCGTCGAGCCCCACGATCCGCCGAACACCGCCCACCGGTCGATGCCGCGCGCCTCGCGCAGGCGTTCGATGTCGCCGACGAGATGCTGCGTGGTGTTGTCCTGAATGTCGGCGAGGGGCGTCGAACGGCCCGCACCGCGCTGATCGAAGATCACGATGCGCCACGCGTTGGGGTCGAAAAATCGCCGGTGCTGCGGGCCGGCGCCTCCGCCGGGTCCGCCGTGGAGGAAGACGATCGGCAGCCCGTCCGGATTGCCGCTCTCTTCCCAGTACATCTCGTGGCGGCCGTCGAGGGCGAGGCGGCCCGTCGCATAGGGCTCGATCGGGGGGAACAGGTGGCGTTCCGCGTCGGGATTCATGAGAAGGCATTCGGCCCGGTCCACCGGCCGGCCCTGCTCCGCCGGGGGGCACGGCCGGCTGAGCGCGAAGACCGGTGGGGAGCGACGGGGAGGTGGTGCTCGTGAAGCGGTTGACCGATGCGGAACGGATCGGCGAAGGCGCGCGCATTCGCCGGCAGGTGCTCGGCGGCGGGTATGTGGACCGCGGCAAAACCCAGGCCCAGGCGGATCCCTTCTACCAGCACTTCGTCGATTTCACGACGGAACACTGCTGGGGCACGGTGTGGGTGCGCCCCGGGCTCGACTTCAAGACGCGCAGCATGCTCAACCTGGCCATGCTGAGCGCCATGGCCCGCTGGCACGAGTTCGAAGTCCACGTCCGCGGGGCGCTCAACAACGGCGTCACCGAGGATGAGATCGCGGAGATCCTGCTGCAGGCCGGCGTCTACGCGGGCGTGCCGATCGCCGCGGAGGGGTTCCGGGTGGCGAAAAAGGTCTTCGACGAGCGCCGCGGCGGCCAGGCCGGCTGACCCGACGCCGGCGCGGACGGCCGGTTGCAAGTTTATTCACATTCGTGTATGATTATTCCACCATGGCCGTTCGCGTGAGCGTGATCGGGGCGTCGGGGTACGGCGGGGCGGAGGCGGTGCGCCTGCTGGCGACCCATCCGGAGGCGCGTCTCGCCCACGTGACCGCGGAGACGCAGAAGGGCCGGCGGCTGTCGGACCTCTACCCGAACCTGAGGGGTTTCGTCGATCTCGTCACGGAGGAGGCGGCCCCCGCGGTTCTCGCCGGGGATTCCGACGTCGTGATCGTCTCGCTGCCGAGCGGCAAGGCGATGGCGCTCGTGCCGGAGCTGCTCGAGCGCGGCGTCCGGGTGATCGACGTGGCCGCGGACTTTCGCCTGCGCGATGCCGCGCAGTACCCGGTCTGGTACAAGTTCGAGCACACGGCGCCGCGCTATCTCGCCGAGGCGGTCTACGGTCTCACCGAGCTGCACCGCGGCGAGATTCGCACGGCGCGGCTCGTCGCCGACTGCGGCTGCTATCCGGCCGCGGCGCTGCTGGCGCTGGCACCGTTCGTCAGGCACGGGCTCGCGGCGCGGGACGGCATCGTCATCGACGCCGTCTCCGGCGTCTCCGGCGCGGGCCGGGGCGGCGAGCGCGGCGGCTTCGGGTACTCGGAGACGAACGAGGACCTGCGCCCGTATTCGGTGGCGACCCACAACCACACCGCCGAGATCGAGCAGGAGCTCTCGGCGCAGGCCGGCAGCGAGGTGCGCGTGACCCTTGTGCCGCATCTCGCGCCGATGACGCGCGGTATCCTCGTCACCGCGTACGCGCGTCTCGCGCGGCCGTCGGATGCCGCCGGGACCCAGGCGCTGCTGCGCGATGCGTACGCCGGCGAGCCGTTCGTGCGGGTGCTCCCGGAGGGGGCGCTGCCGCAGACGAAGGCAACGCTCGGCAGCAACTTCTGCGACGTCGCGGTCCGGATCGACGCCCGCACCCAGACGCTGATCGCGATGGCGGCGCTCGACAACCTCGGCAAGGGCGCCGCCGGCCTCGCGGTCCAGAACCTCAACGTGATGTGCGGCTTTCCGGAAGCGACGGGCCTGCGGACGCCCGGGCTCTACCCGTAATATAAGGAGGACGCAATGGCGGGCGGTGTGTCGCGTCTCGTGCAAGGCGGCGTCACCTCGGCGCAGGGGTTTGTGGCCTCGGGCGTGCACTGCGGGATCAAGCCGCAGAAAAAGGACCTTGCGCTCGTCTTCTCGCGCGTCCCGGCAGCGGCGGCGGGCGTGTTTACGACGAACAAGGTCAAGGCCGCGCCGGTGCTCCTCGACATCGAGCGCGCCCGCTCGGGACGCGGGCAGGCCGTGGTGCTCAACAGCGGCAACGCGAACGCCTGCACCGCGGAGCAGGGGATGCGGGACGCGCGGGAGATGACGCAGCTCACGGCGCAGGGGCTCGGCATCGCCGAAGACCTGGTGTACGTGTGCAGCACCGGCGTGATCGGACGGGTCCTGCCGATGGACGCCCTCCGGCGCGGCATTCCCGAGGCCGTGCGCCTTTTGAGCCCGGACGGTGGGGCGGCGGCGGAGGCGATCATGACGACGGACACGGTGCCCAAAACCGCGGCGGTGCAGGTGCCGATCGGGGGGCAGGTCGTCACGATCGGCGGGATGACGAAGGGCGCGGCGATGATCCACCCGCAGATGGCGACGACGCTTACGGTGCTGACGACGGACGCCGCGGTCGCCGTCCCCCTTCTCCACGCCGGCCTGCGGCGGGCCGCCGACGTGTCCTACAATCGCATCACGGTGGACGGCGACCAGAGCACCAACGACACGATCCTGCTGCTGGCCAACGGCGAAGCCGGGGCGCCGGAGATCGCCGAGCCCGGCGAGGACTTCGACGCGTTCCAGGCGGCGCTCACGGCGTGCGCGACCGACCTCGCCCGCATGATCCCGCGGGACGCCGAGGGCGGGACCAAACTGATCGAGGTGACCGTGCGCGGGGCGCAGAGCGAGGACGACGCCTACCGCGCGGCGCGGGCGGTTGCGCTCTCACCGCTCGTCAAGACCGCGATCTACGGCCGCTCGCCGAACTGGGGCCGGATCTTCGTCGCGGTCGGCGGCTCGGGGGCGGAGGTGCTGCCCGAGCGCATGTCGGTGCGGATCGGCCCGGTGCTCGTGGCCGACCGGGGCGGCCCGGCCGGGGAGCCGGAGAGCCTCGCCGAGGTGGCCCGCTACATGGCCGGCGACACGATCGCGGTGGTGGTCGATCTTGGGCTCGGCAAAGCCGAGACGACGATGTGGACGTGCGACTTCACGGAGGAGTACGTGAAGGAAAACGCCCACTACCTGACGTGAGGGCGCGATGAGCCGGACACCGATGGTCGCGACCGGCGAGGCCGTGCTCGCGGGCGGCGTGATCGCCCAAGGCCTCAGGTACGTCAACGCCTGGAAGGGCAAGACGGTCGTCGTGAAATTCGGCGGCAGCGTGCTCGACGCCGTCGGCAGCTCGACGATCGCGGAGGACCTCGCGCTGTTGAAGGGCGCCGGCATTGACCCGGTGCTCGTGCACGGCGGGGGGCCTGAGATCACGCGAATGCTGGAACGCCTCGGCAAGCCCTCGACGTTCGTGCACGGACTGCGCGTCACGGACGCCGAGACGATGGAAGTCGTCGAAATGGTGCTGGCCGGCCGCGCGAACAAGTCGCTCGTCTCGGCGATCACGCAGGCCGGCGGCCGGGCGGTGGGATTGAGCGGCAAGGACGGACGGATGCTGCTGGCGCGGAAGTACGAGGCCGACGTCGATCTCGGGCAGGTCGGCGAGGTGGCGGCCGTGGACCCCGCGCTCGTACGCGCCGTAAGCGAGGACGGCTACATCCCGGTGATCGCCTCGATCGGCATCGGAGTGGACGGCACGAGCTACAACCTGAACGCCGACACGGCCGCGGGCGCGCTCGCGATCGCGGTCGGCGCGAGCAAGTTCATCCTGCTGACCGACGTCGACGGCGTGTACCGCGATCGCGAGGCCCGCACCCTCGTGTCCGAGCTGCGGGCCGCGGAGGCCGAATCGATGACACGGGACGGCACGATCAGCCGCGGCATGATCCCGAAGGTGGCGGCCTGTCTCGACGCGATCCGCGGCGGCGTGCCGAGCGCGCATATCATCAACGGAACCGTCCCGCACGCGCTGCTGGTGGAACTCTTCACCGAGCGCGGCATCGGGACGATGCTCACGCCGTAGACGTTCGACGCGGAGACGAGGAGGGTGACGATGACGACGCGGGAGATCATCGAGTTGAGCGGCCGGGTGCTGGCCCCGAACTATCGCCGCGCCCCGGTGGCGTTTCGCGAGGGACGCGGGATGGTGCTCACGGATCTGGAGGGCAAGCAGTACCTGGACTTCGTCGCCGGCATCGCCGTCGACGTCCTCGGACACGCGCACCCCCGGTTCGTCGCCGCGATCCAGCAGCAGGCCGCCCGGCTCGTCCACGTCTCCAACCTGTTCCAGATTCCGGAGCAGGCGCGCCTCGCCGAGCGGCTCGCCGGCGTGACCGGCATTCCGGACGGCCGGGTCTTCTTCTGCAACAGCGGTGCCGAGGCGGCGGAGGCGGCGATCAAGCTGGCGCGCAAGGCCGGCCGCGCGCGGCGCCAGGCGGATGTCTACGAGATCATCGTCGGCAGCCACGGCTTCCACGGCCGGACGATGGGGGCGCTCGCGGCCACGATGAACCCGAAGTACCACGAGGGCTTCGAGCCGCTGGTCCCGGGCTTCGTGGAAGTGCCCTTCAACGATCTCGGCGCGGCGGAGCGGGCCGCCGGACCCAAGACCGCGGCCGTGCTCATGGAGCCGGTGCAGGGCGAGGGCGGCATCAATCCGGCGGACGACGCGTACCTCACGGGCCTCCGCCGGCTGTGCGACGCGAAGGGCCTCTTGCTGGTGCTCGACGAGATCCAGACGGGCTTCGGCCGGACCGGCCGGTGGTTCGCCTACCAGCACGCGGGCGTGCTCCCCGACATTCTGGCGCTCGCCAAGGGACTCGGCGGCGGCGTCCCGATCGGCGCGGTCGTCGCGCGCGACGAGATCATGCAGGCGCTGCAGCCCGGCACCCACGGCACGACGTTCGGCGGGAACCCGCTCGTCTGCGCCGCGGCGCTCGCCGTGATCGAGACGATCGAAGCCGAGCGTCTGGTCGACAATGCGAAAGAGACCGGCGCGTATCTGATGAATCGCCTGCGTGAGCTGGCGAAGCAGACGCCGCTCGTGACCGAGGTGCGGGGCCGCGGGTTGATGGTCGCGGCCGAAATCACCGTGCCGTCGGACAAGGTCGTCGCCGCGTGCCTCGCCCGCGGTCTGCTGGTCAACAACGT
>DASYXS010000109.1:0-6914 GCA_035934535.1 bacterium | reverse complement strand
CTCCCCGGCCAGACCTCGTAGAACACGGGCGTGCGGTCCGCGCCGGCCTGGAACAGCACGGTTCCGCCCGGGCCGAGCCGGCGTTCGCTCCGTCCATCCCGGAATACGCCTTCGCCCCGGACGACGTGGTAAATTTCATCGGCGCCGGGATGGGCGTGGATCGGCGAGACCTGTTCCGGCTCCCAGCACGCGATACTGACGCCGCACCGCGGGGAGGCGGCCAGCGTCTTCTGAACGTGGTGCGTCGGAGAGAACTCTTCC
This sequence comes from bacterium, assembly GCA_035934535.1. Taxonomy (GTDB): domain Bacteria; phylum Sysuimicrobiota; class Sysuimicrobiia; order Sysuimicrobiales; family Segetimicrobiaceae; genus DASSJF01. Next base: position 6,653 of record DASYXS010000109.1, on the reverse strand, counting down.
GCCTGCTCGAGATCCAGGATCTGCATCCCGCCGCCTCCTGCGCCGCGCGTTGTCCGGTCTCACGGGCCGGCCAGGTGGCGGCGGAGAAACTCCACCGTCCGGCGGTGCGCGTCGATCTCGTTCTCGCGCCGCCTGAAGCCGTGGCCTTCGTCGGGATAGATCTTGAGCTCCGCGACGCCGCCGTTCGCCCGGACGGCGCGGGCGATCTGCTCCGCCTCCTCCGCCGGACACCGCACGTCGTTCGCGCCGGCCAGCACGAGGAGTGGCGCCCGGATGCGGTCGGCGAAGAAGATCGGAGACCGGTCGCGCCAGAGCTCCGCGTCTTCGACCGGGTCGCCCATCCGCGCGCGATCGGAGTCGCGCAGGGTTTGGTCTTCGTGCTCGTATTCCGTGAACCAGTTCGCAAACGGCACGATCGCGACCCCGGCCGCCCAGCGGTCGGGGTGCTTCGTGAGCGCCATCAATGTCAGGTAGCCGCCGTACGATCCGCCCATGACGGCAACGCGGCGCGGATCGACGTACCCTGAGGCGGCGATCGTCTCGCCTGCGGCGACGACGTCGCGCAGGTCGCCGCCCCCCATGTCCCGCATGTTGGCCTCTTCGAACACCCGGCCGAAGCCCGTCGACCCGCGGTAGTTCGGGGCGATGATGGCAAAGCCGTGGGAGACGAGGTACTGAACGAGCGGCACCCAGCCGTTCATGTGCTGCGCGGCTGGGCCGCCGTGTACGTAGACGATGGCAGGCGCGGAGCGATCGGGCCGTGCGCCCCGCGGCAGGTAGACGAACGCCGAGATCGGCGTGCCGTCGAACGACGGATACGTGACGAGGCTCGGCCGGACAAAGTCATCCGCGGCGAGGCCGCCGACGAGCGACCGGCTCACCTGGACGGGCGCCGCGTCCGCCCCGTCGCCCACCCACAGTTCGAACGGCGACGTCGCCGTGCCGTGCAGCAGGGCGAGTGAGGCCCCGTCGGGGGAGAAGGCGGCGTCGGCCACCACTCCCGGCGGCAGCGCAACGGTCCTCGCGCCGCCGTCGGGCGCGCGCAGCACCACCACGTGGCTCCCGCCCTCGTTCCGCGCGCAGACGTATCGATCGCCGGCCGGTGCGACGTCAAGCAGCTCGACGTCCCACTCGCCGGCGTCGAGCCACGTGACCGCCGCGGTTGCGACGTCGACGCGGGCGATGCCGTACGTCCCGTGTGGCGTCGCGTTGGACGAGACGAGCAGCGCCCGGCCGTCGCCCGTCCAACCGAGGGCCTGATGATCGGCCGCATCGTCAATCGGGAGCAGCGTTCGCTCCCCTCCGGTGGCCAGATCGAGCACGCCGACGCCGCCGTGGGCATAGTCCCAGGTCCGCGTCAGGGCGAGCCGGCGTCCGTCCGGACTCCAGCGTACGGTGGTGCACTGGCCGCCCTCGTGGCCGCCGACGCGCTCAACCTCGGCCTCGGCGCCGTCCGGAGCGAGCCGGTAGACGTCGTAGATTCCGGGCGCCGCGCGCTCGGCGGCGAACGCGAGCGCCCGGCCGTCCGGCGACCACCTCATGCTGCGATAGGCGACGCCCTCGGTCGCCGTGATCGGACGGGGAAGGCCGTGAGGGAGCGGTTGGAGGAAGAGGTTCGGCTTTTCGTTGCCGCCCCGATCCTGCGTGAACAACAGCCACCGGCCGTCCGGCGACGGGCGCGCGAGCGCCGTGCGCTCGTTGGACACGGTCAGCTGGACCGGCCACCCGCCGCGGCGCGGGACCTGCCAGATGTTGAAACGTCCCGTGACGTTCGTTTCGAAGAAGAGCCCTCGGCCGTCGGCGGACCATGCGACCCCCGCGATCCGCCGGGTGAAGAACAAGGTCTCGAGGTCGAGCGGCGCGCCGCGCGGAGGCGGCGGGGTGAGGGGCTCACTGCGCAGACGGGCGGCAGGCGTCGGAATCATGCCGTCGACTTCTTGCCCGGCCCGCGTGCCTTCCTGGTACCGTAGAGGACATGGCGACGCTTCCCCGCGCAGCATCCGACGCCCGTGTCGCGCCCGGCCGCTGGGCCGCCCTGGCGCTCATCGCGGCGGCGCAGATCGGCGCGATGAGCACGTGGTTCAGCGCGGCCGCGGTGGGGCCGTCGCTGGCAAGAGACTGGGGCTTCTCGGCCGCGCAGCTCGCGCTGCTGACTGTGGGCGTGCAGGTCGGGTTTGTCGCGGGCGCGCTGGGCCTCGCCGTGAGCGGGCTCAGCGACGTGCTGCCGGCGCGGACGGTGTTCGCCGGGTCCGCGGCCGGCGCCGCCGCCGCCAACGGCCTCTTGCCGCTCGCGGCGGGACACCTGTTTCCCGCGGTGTGTCTGCGGATCGCGTTGGGGGCGCTCCTCGCGGGCGTGTATCCTACCGGGATGAAGCTTATGGCCGGCTGGTTTCGAGAGGGCCGCGGGCTCGCGATCGGCACGCTGGTCGGGGCGCTGACACTCGGGTCGGCGCTGCCGCACCTCATTGCCGCGCAGGCGGCCGGCGCCTTGCCCTGGCAGTCGGTCATCGCCGCGACCAGTGCCGGGGCGGTGCTCTCCGCGCTCATCGTGGCCGGCTTTGTTCGGCCGGGTCCGTTCGATGCTCCCGCGGCCGCCCTCGACCTTCGCTGGGCTCTTCAGGCCCTCCGCGACCCGGCGCTGCGGCTCGCCAACTTCGGCTACTTCGGCCACATGTGGGAGTTATACGCGATGTGGACCTGGATCCCGGCGTTCCTCGTCGGGAGCTTCCAGGCGTCGGGCGGGCTGGGCGACGCGGACGTCGTGCGCCGCGCGGCCGGCGTCGCGGCGTTTGCCGTCATCGGGCTCGGCGCGGGCGGCTGCATTGCGGGCGGACTGGTGGCGGACCGGATCGGGCGGACGGTGACGACCGCGGGCGCGATGACGCTGAGCGGGGCCTGTGCGCTGGCCGCGGGTTTCTTGTTCGGCCGGGCCCCCGCGCTTGTCGTCGCGGTCGCGGCGGCGTGGGGCGTGACGGTGGTCGCGGACTCCGCGCAGTTCTCCGCGGCCATCAGCGAGCTCGCCGAGTCTCGCCGGGTCGGCAGCGCGCTCGCCCTGCAGACGTCGCTCGGGTTCCTGCTGACCGCGGTCAGCATCCAGCTCCTCCCGTTCGTCCTTCGCGCCGGCGGGTGGCGGCTCGCGTTTGCCGTGCTGAGCGTGGGGCCCGCGCTGGGCTGCGTTGCGATGCTGCGGCTCCGCGGGCGGCCGGAGGCCGCGCGCCTCGCCGCCGGCCGCCGCTAGGGCCAGGGAGCGCGCACCATTGCCGTCGAAGAGGTCGCGCGCTAAAATGCGTGGGTCTCCGGCGCCGTTGCGAGGTCGGGGTGCCGGGAGGTATCCGGAATGAACGCAGACATCAAGGACCCCGGACTGGCGAAGGCCGGCTGGGATCGCATCGCCTGGGCGGACGGGGAGATGCCGGTCTTGAGAACCATCCGCGAGCGCTTCACCCGCGAGCGGCCGCTCGCCGGCACGCGAATCGCCGCGTGCCTGCACGTCACCACCGAAACCGCGAACCTGATGCGCACGCTGCACGACGGCGGCGCGCAGGTGGCGCTGTGCGCCAGCAATCCGCTCTCCACGCAGGACGACGTGGCCGCGGCGCTCGTGGCGGAGTGGCATCTCCCGGTGTTCGCGCGCCGCGGCGAGGACCGCGACACGTACTACCGTCACATCAATCAAGCGCTGGACACCAAGCCGCACCTGACGATGGACGACGGCGCGGACCTCGTCTCCACGATCCACAACGCACGGTCGGAGCTGCTCGGCGCGGTCCACGGCGGCAGCGAGGAAACGACGACCGGGGTGATCCGGCTGCGCAGCATGGCCAAGGCGGGCGTGCTCAAGTATCCGATCGTCGCGGTGAACGACGCGCTGACGAAGCACCTGTTCGACAATCGCTACGGGACCGGCCAATCGACCCTCGACGGGCTCCTCCGCGCCACCAACCTGCTACTCGCCGGCCGCTCGGTCGCCATCGCCGGCTACGGCAACTGCGGCCGCGGGCTCGCCCTGCGCGCGCGCGGGATGGGCGCGCAGGTCATCGTGACGGAGGTCGATCCGGTCCGCGCGCTCGAAGCGCACATGGACGGCCACCGGGTGCTGCCGATGCTGGACGCGGCGCGCGTCGCCGACGTGATTCTCACGGTGACCGGCAACACGTCGATCGTCCGCCGGGAGCACTTCGAGGCGATGAAGGACCGTGCGATCGTCGCGAACTCCGGACATTTCGACGTCGAGATCGACCTCGCGGCACTCGCGGATCTCGCGGAGTCCCGGCGTCCCGTCCGCCCGAACGTCGAGGAGTTTCGCCTGCGGGACGGCCGCCGGATCTACGTGCTGGCCGAAGGGCGCCTCTTGAACCTGGCCGCGGCCGAAGGACACCCGGCCGCGGTGATGGACATGAGTTTCGCCAACCAGGCGCTGGTGATGGAGCACCTGGCGAAGCGCGGCGGGACGCTCGCCCCCGACGTCTACGGCGTCCCGGCCGAGATCGACCGGCAGGTCGCGGCGCTCAAGCTCGGCGCCTCCGGCGTCGCGATCGACGCGCTCACCCCCGAGCAGACGCGCTACCTGGCGAGCTGGCAGGAGGGCACGTGATGGCCCCTCACGGCCTGTCCCCCCTCGAGGGGGAGGACCGCGCCGCGGAGGCGGGCCCGCCGGGCGAGATGGGACCGCGCACGCCCGGCGCGCCGTTCGCGGACCGGATGGCCCAGCTCGGCACCGAGACCGCGTTCGAAGTGCTGGCGCGCGCCCGCGCGCTCGAGGCGCAGGGCCGTTCGATCATTCACCTGGAGATCGGCGAGCCGGACTTCGATACGCCGGAGCACATCAAGGAAGCGGCGATCCGGGCGCTGCGGAACGGGTACACGCACTACACGCCGGCAGCCGGGATCCTCGAGGCGCGCGAGGCCGTCGCGGAGGACGTCTCGCGATCGCGCGGCATTCCCGTCCACCCGGATCAGGTCGTCATCACTCCGGGCGCCAAGCCCGTGATGTTCTTTACGATGCTCGCGCTGCTGAACCCCGGCGACGAGGTGATCTTCCCGGATCCCGGATTTCCGATCTACGAGTCGGTGGCGCGGTTTCTCGGGGCGCGGACGGTGCCGTGGGTGCTGCGCGAAGAGCGCGAGTTTCGCGCGGATCCGGAGGAGCTCCGCGCGCTCATCACCCCGCGGACGCGCCTTGTCGTTCTCAACTCGCCGCACAATCCCACCGCGGGGGTGCTCTCCCGCGCGGACCTCGAGGCGATCGCGGACATGGTGCGGGGCCGCCCGATCACCGTGTTGTCGGACGAGATCTACGGACGGATCCTGTACGGCGCGCAGTTCGCGAGTATCGCGTCGGTGCCGGGGATGGCCGGTCAGACGGTGATTCTGGACGGCCTCAGCAAGACGTACGCGATGACGGGATGGCGCATCGGGTACGGCGTCGCGCCCCGGGACGTGACGGCGCGCCTCACGCAGCTGATGGTCAACTCCAACTCCTGCACCGCCGCCGCCACACAGATGGCCGCCGTCGCGGCGCTGCGAGGGGACCAGGGCTGCGTCGAGCGAATGGTCACGGAATTCCGGCGGCGCCGGGACGTGATCGTGAAGGGGCTCCGCGCGCTGCCCGGCGTCCGCTGTCTCGTGCCGGCCGGCGCCTTCTACGCCTTTCCGAACGTGCGCGCGATCGATCCGGACGGCGGCGCGCTCGCCTCCCATCTGCTGAACGACGCCGGCGTGGCGGTGCTCGCCGGTACGGCGTTCGGCGCCCACGGCCGAGGGTATCTCCGGTTGAGCTACGCGAATTCCGTCGAGGCGATTACCGAGGCCCTGTCTCGGATGCGCGCGGCGCTGGAGCGCTACACGCCCGCGACCACCGCCTGATCCCGCCTACCCGCGGTCGGGGCCCGGCGTCCCCGCGCCGGCCTGCACCGGCACGTACGCGTACGCGTCGACCGCGCGGCCGTCGCTCATCTGCACCCGCACCGTGACGCGGCGGTACTCCCGGCCCTCGTAGGCGTCGAGCGCGGCGAGAGCTTCCTGGTCGACGCCGTCGAGCAGCCGTCCGTCTACGCTCGCGCCGGCCAGCGGATGAACGACGGGATAGCCGATCGACGCGTCCAGCATGCGGCAGTAGCCTTCCAGCACCGCGGGCTGCCACGGCAGCCGGCGTCCGAGCAGGCGCTCGACGATGTGTTCGTCCTGCAGGGTGCCGTAGACGAAGAGGCGCGACGTCATCCGGCGCGGGCGCGCCGGTGGAGCCACTCCCGCAGCGCGCCGAGCGCCGCGTCCCATCCGAGACGGAACGCCTCCCGCGCGGCCGCCTCACGCGACTCGTCGAGCGGCCTGGGCGAGAGCGCGGATTCCCGGCCGGCGGGATCGGCGCGGCGGCCCGCGGCGGCCAGGCGGGCTTTCGCGGTCTCCGCGGCCTCTTCGGACCGCAGCTGCTCGAGCGCGGAGCGCAGTTCCTCCGGCGAGATGCCGCGGCCGACTTCCACGGGGAGATGCTCGAGGCGGTGCAGCAGCTCGAGGTGCCGCTGGACCGCCTTCGCGTCGGCGCCCTCGAACGTCTCACGCAGGCGCTCCACCGGATCCTTCACCGGCCGGTCGCGATAGCCGTCGATGAAGAACGCGGGCGGCTGATTGACCGCTTCGCACAGCCGGAGAAACGT
>DASYXS010000093.1:0-8186 GCA_035934535.1 bacterium | reverse complement strand
CGCCCGCGACCGCGCCCCGATGCCGCGCGAACCGGCGCCAGCGCCGGGCGGCGCCGGACGACGAAACCCCCGGCCGGGCCGGCCCGCCGTGCGTGGGTCCGACGTCCACCAGCAAGCCCGGCATCCGGCCTTCGCCGGCGCCGCCGTCCGGCATGGAGCTCATCGCGCTGTCCCCGTCATGTGTACCGGATCCTGGGATCGAGATAGCCGTACACGATGTCGGTGACCAAGTTTGCCGCGACCGCGACGGCGGCGGCAAGCGAGAAGATGCCGAGCAGCACCGGGTAGTCGCGCGTGGAAAGCGACGTAAAAAGCAAGAGGCCCACGCCCGGCCACGCGAACACGGTCTCCACGAGCGCGGAGCCCGTCAGCAGGAACCCAAGATCGAACCCCATGATCGTGACCACGGGCAGCACGGCGTTGCGGACCGCGTGCCGCGCCACGACCCGTGACGCGGACAACCCCTTCGCCCGGGCCGTGGTCACGTAGTCGCGGTGCAGCACGTCGATCAGGCTGGTGCGCATCAGCCGCGCGTTGACGGCGAGATACCGGGGGCACAGCGCGATCGCCGGCAGGATCAGGTGCCGGCCGACGTCGGCGAGGTGCGCGCCGCCCGTGAGCTGCCGCCGCACGACCTGCATCCCCTCCGCCGGCAGCCAGCCGAGCCACAGCGCGAACGCCAGCACGAGCAGCTGGCCGAGCCAGAACACCGGGATCGAGTACCCGGCGAGCGCCGACGTCATGACGAGGTGGTCGAGCGCGGAATTGCGCCGCAGCGCCGCCGCGATCCCGATCAGCGGCCCGAACACCGCCGCCGCCGCCCACGCCGTCAGCACCAGCAGCGCCGTGGCGGGGGCGCGCTCGAGGATCACGCGGAGGACCGGCCGGCGTTGCGCAAATGAATAGCCGAAATCGCCGGCGCCCGCGTGCTGGAGGTACTTCAGGAGCTGCACCCCGAGCGGACGGTCGAGCCCGAACTGGTGGCGCACGGCCTGCACGTACGCCGCCGGCGCGGGAAAGTCGCCGACCAGGGCCTGGACGGGATCGCCGGGCGCGAGATGGATGAGCAGAAAGTTGACGACGATGACCCCGAGGAGGAGCGGGACCGTCTGGACGGCCCGGTGCAGGATGTAGCGGCTCAGCGCCGGCGCCTGCGGCGGGCCCGGAGGCTGCGCCTCCGGGCCCCGCCGCCGCGACTCACTTGCTCAGCCAGACGCGGCCGTAATAGTACGAAGCCGAGCCATCGCCCCACAGGTCGTGTACGGTACTGCGCGCGACGTCCACCTCCGCCAGTTGGACCAGCGGCAGACTGGGGATCTCGGGCGCGAGCAGTTCCTGGACCTTCCGGTAGGGCGCGACGCGCTGCGACTCCACCGCCTGGCCGGCGCCCCGCGCAAACAGCGCGTCGACGTCTTTGTTGCAGTAGCCCGACGCGTTCACGAACGGCGCCCGGCGCACGTCCGAACAGATGTAGAGACGCTGCACGCCGACCGCGGGATCGCCGCCGGTCGCGTAGTTCTGCAGGGTGGCATCGAAGTCCCAATTCCTGAAGACCCTCTCGATCATCACGTTGCGCTCGATCGCTTCCAGCTGCACGTCGATGCCGACCTGCCGCAGCTGTTCCCGGACCACCTGCCCCATGTCGAGAAACCCCGAGTGGCCGGGATCGAACACAAGGCGCATCTGAAACCGGACCCCGCCGCCTTTGCGGGGCAAGCCGGCTTCGTCCAGGAGCGCCTCGGCCGCCTTCGGGTTGTACGCGTACAACTTCTGGAAGTCGACCCGCGGATCGTAGGCCCAGCCGATGCGCGTGTCGATCGCGCTGCGGCTCACCCCGCCGAGGCCGCGGTACACCCGGTCGATCAGCGCCTGCCGGTCGATCGCGCGCGCGATCGCCTGGCGGACGCGGCGGTCCGAAAACGGCGCCTTGCGGACGTTGAAGATGATCAAGTCGTCCTCCGGAAAGCCGGGGTCGAGCTTCGCGACGATGTCCCGGCGGTGGGCCACGAGATTATAGTCCGCCCGGTTGAAATAATAGTCGTGAATGTAATCGATGTCGCCGGTCTGGATCGCGACCGTCCGCGCGTGCGGGTTCGGAATCATCTTGAAGACGATCCGGTCCAGGTACGGGAGTCCGCGCTCATAATAGCTGTCGTTGCGCACGAGCGTGATGTGATCGCCGCGCACCCATTCCTGCAGCTTGAACGGCCCCGCGCCGGCCGGCTTCAGATTGTACGGGTTCGTGAGGACGTCCGTCCCTTCGTAGAGCCGGCGGGAGAGCACCGGCGCCGCCGCCACGAGATGCAGAAACGGCCCGTACGGCTCCTTGAAGCGCACCACCACCGTGTAGGGGTCCAGCGTGTCAACCGACGAGACGTACGCGAACGCTTTGGACGCCTGCGGATGGTATTTGCCGAGCACGTTCTCGAACGTGTACTTCACGTCGGCGGACGTCAGCGGCGTTCCGTCCTGGAACACGACGCCGCGGCGGATCCGGAACGTGACCGTCTTGCCGTCCGCCGTCACGAGCCACGACTCGGCCAGGGCCGGGTGGACGCTGCCGTCGGCGTTGAGCAGCAGCAGCTGGCCTTCGATCGGCGTCCCGATCTCGTCGTCGGTCGCCCCGGTCGTGAGCGCGGTGTTGAGGGTCGGCGGATCGGTGTCCACCGCGAAGACGGCGGTGCCGCCGCGGCTCGGCTGCTGGCCGACCGCCGGTCCCGAGATCCACCCCATGAAGACCACCGCGATCGTTGCCGTCGCGAGCCAGCGCATGCGCATCCCCCCTGATGGATCCGGTCAGCCGCCCGTCCCGGCCGCCTGGTCAGCCTCCAGAAGCTCCTCGCCGGCGCGCCGGGCGAGAGCGAGATACCGGTACACGAAGTGGATGAACTTGCCGTACGGGGCCGTGACAAAGAGTCCCACCAGCAGGCCGAGATGCACGACGAGCACGACCGGCATGAGGCGCGTGTCGCGCAGGACGAGGAGCAGCATGCCCGTGACCGCCACCAGGTCGAGCAGGACGAGAAAGGCGTAGTCCATGGCGGTCATCGTCGTCGAGGCGGGTTCGGACTCGCTGCGCGCTTTCAATATCAGCAGCCCGGTCGTCCCGGCGATCAGCAGCACGCCGCCCACGACGCCGAAGGCAACCGGCAGGCTCGGGAGCGGAAACGGCGGCATCCGGCCGAGGATGTCCTGCTCGACCGCGGCCAGCGTCGTGGAGACGAGCGCGGCAAGGAAGCCGCCGGCGACGAAGTGGTGCAGGATCCGGCGCCGCGACGAGCCCCGCTCCCGCGGATAGTAGCAGCCCGCGCCGCCGCCTTTGAGAAACCGCAGCGTGACCGCGTCGAGAGCCGCCCGCCAGACGGCCGGGATCACCGGCGCATCCGGGGCCGGCGCCCCGCCGCGAATGTCGCGGGCAAATTCCACGGCGCCGATCAGCGCGACCACAGCGCCGTAGAGCGCGATCGCGATCGCCGGCACGATGATGGCCAGCCAGGGCGCGACGGCGTAGAATGCCCCCGGCCCGCGGTGCGCCGCGGTGAGCACGCCCGGTCCGGCGAACGCGGCGATCAGGAGTGCCACCGCGACGATCCCCCCGGCCGAGACCGCGGCCGTGCCCGCGACGCTGCGCCGGAAGAGACCGCTCCCGCGGGGGCGGCTGTAGTGCTCGTAGGTCCGCACGCGCGCCTCCGCCAGCACCTTGGGGATGTTCACCGCGAACTCGTGGGGCGGCGTGAACATGCACGCGGTGTAGCAGTCGCGGCAGTCGTGGCAGAGGTTGGCGAGGTAGGTCAGGTCGCCCGACGCGACCTCGGCGCGCAGCTCGAGGGCCGGAAACACCGCGCAGAACCCCTCGCAGTAGCGGCAGGCGTTGCAGACGCCGAGCTGCCGCTGCGCCTCGCGCAGAAACTCAGGTTCGTACATGATACGCCCCGCCGCCGCGCGCCCCGTTGTCCCGGCCGAGGGCGTGCGCGGCGGCCTCCCGGCCGGCGATACGCCCGGACACGGTGCCGATCGTGAGGCCGAAGCCCCCGAGGTACCCTCGCAGCAGAATGTTGCCCGACATGCACTCGCCGGCGGCGTAGACGTGCGGCATCGGCGCGCCGGAGGTGGTGATCACCCGGGTCTGCGCGTCGACCGCCACGCCGAGGTACGTAAACGTGATCCCGGGCCGCACGGGAAAGGCGTAGAACGGCGGCGTCTCGAGGCGGGACGCCCAGTTGGTCTTCGGCGGCGTCACGCCCGATGTCGCGGAGCCGTCGAGCCTGCTCATGTCGATCCGCCGGACCGCGGGCGCGCCGCGGTTGAACTCCTCCACGGTGGCGACGAACTGTTCGCGGTTCAGATCGAGCTGGGAGGCGAGCGCCCCGATCGTCTCGGCGCGGTACGGCGGATAGGCCGGCGGGATGAACCGGCCCCACGATTTCGCGTCGAACACCGAGTAGGCGGTCTGGCCGGGCTGCGCGGCGACGAGCCCGCCCCAGATCGCGTAGCGCTTCGGCCAGATCTCCTCGCCCTCGTCGTAGAAGCGCCGGCCGTCGGTGTTCACGACGATCCCAAAGGGCAGCGAGTCGACCCGCGTGACGATGCCGCCGTCGAATTGCGGCGACCGGGCGTCGATGGCGAGGGCGTGGAATCCCTTCGGATCGCCCACCGGCTGCGCCCCGCGCTCCAGCATCGCCGCGAGCATCGTGCCGTCGTTGTAGGGCGTGCCGCGAACGAGGAACCGCCGGGCCGCATCGCCCCAGTAGCGCGCGAGCCAGTCGATGTTGGCCTCGAAGCCGCCCGCGGCGACGATGAGGGCCCGGCATGGAATCGTGCGGGCGGCGCCGGCGATCTGTACCTGGACCGCGCACCCGGCCCCGCCGCGGTCCTCGAAGCCGGTGACCGCGGCGTCGTAGCAGACCCGCACGCCGAGCCGCAGCGCCCGGTCGTAGTACGTGTTGACGAGCGCCTTCCCGCCGCCGAGAAAGAACAGGTTGGTCCGCGATAGATGCAGCGTCCCCCGCAGCGGCTGCTGCCAGCGCACCCCCTGGCGCGCCATCCACTCGGGCACGCGCCGCGACTCGTCGATCGTCATCTCCGCGAGCGGGGTGTTGGCCCGGCCGCCGCCGACGCGCAGCAGGTCGTCGAGGAACTCCTCGCGGCGATACGCACCGGTGACATACGCGGTGCGTTCGTCGTGGAGGTACCGGATGTTGCGCGTGTGCCGGCTGTTGCCGCCCCGCAAATACTCCGGCGCGCGCTCGAGCAGCTGGACCCGCGCCCCCTGCGAGGCCGCTTCGATCGCCGCGCAGACCGCGGCGTTCCCGCCGCCGGCGATGACGACGTCGGCGTCAAAAGACGGTTGACCGTCGGGGCGATGCGGGGCCACAGAAGGAGTCTGTTCTCGAACACGCCGGGCAGACCCTCGGCCCGCGGAGCCGGCCCGGCGGCCGGATCAGGCCGCGTCGCGCCGCGGCAGCACGATCCGGATCGAGGTGCCCCGGCCCGGCTCGCTCTCCGCCGCGATCTCACCGCCGTGCGCCTCCACGAGACTCTTCGCGATGGCGAGCCCGAGGCCGGTCCCGCGCGACTCCTTCGACTTGTAGAAGCGGTCGAAGACGTGAGGCAGATCGTCCGCGGAGATGCCGGTCCCGGTATCCTCGACGGCGAGCCCCACGCGGCCGGCGCCGGCCGGATAGCAGCGGAGACGCACCGTGCCGCCGCGCGGCGTGTACCGCAGCGCATTGCCGATCAGATTGTTGAGCACCTGGCGGATCCGCTCCGCGTCCACCTCGACGACCGGCGGCGGGTCCGGCTCCCCGGCGACGATCAGCGTCACCCCGGCCGAGGCGGCCTGATCGTTGAACGCGGCGACGGCGTCCCGGGCCAGCTCCGCGAGATCGACGGACGCTGTTGTCAGGCTGAGGCCCGCGCTCTCGGCGGTGGCGAGGGTGCGCAGGTCTTCGATCAGCCGCGCGAGCGTCTGCGTCTCCTCGAGACCGAGCGCGAGATGCTCGTTGTCGCGCGGGTAGATCCCGTCGAGCATCCCTTCGAGCGTTCCCTGCAGCACCGCGAGCGGCGTGCGCAGCTCGTGGGAGATGTCCGTGAACAGATTCCGGCGGCGTTCGTCCTCGCGCTGCAAGCGTTCCGCCATTGTATTGAAAGAACGCGCGAGCGTGCGGCCTTCCGGCGAGCCGCGCTCGGGGACACGGGCCGACAGGTCGCCGTCGGCGGCCCGTCCGAGCGCCGCCAGCACGTCCTCGACCGGGCCCGCCATGCGGCGGAACGCGCCGGGCCCCCCGAGGGTGATCGCGAGCACGAGGACCACCAGCACGACCAGCAGGGGATGCAGCGCCCCCCACCCCGGCGGCACGGCGGCCCCGGGCGGCGCACCCGCCATGTGCATCACGCCGCGCATCCCCCACTGGACGAGGGATGAGACGAGCGACGTGAACACGACGACCGCGGCGAAAAATACAACCGCACGGCGCAGGAACCGCCCCCGCATCCGGCGCCACGCCTCGGTCGCCGGCCGGCCGCGCGGCGGCCACGGCTCCTCGTCCGGCCACCACGGGGGACGGCGGTCGCGCATCCAGGGCAGTGGTGGACCGCAGTCGGGTCGCGGCGTCACAGGTCGGCGAACTTGTAGCCGATGCCGGCAACCGTCAGGATGTAGCGCGGGTGGTGCGGATCGGCCTCGATTTTGCGGCGGATGTTCTTGACGTGCGAGTCGATCGCGCGCTCGTACGACTCCACGGCCATCCCGCGCACGGCCTCGAGCAGCTGGCCGCGCGTGAAGACCCGGCCGGGCTGCCGCGCGAGATACGCCAGCAGCTGAAATTCGGTCGGCGTGAGCGCCAGTGGATGGCCGCCGAGCGCCGCCTCCATCTTCGCGACGTCGAGCGCCAGATCACCCGCGCGGATCGCCGCGGCACCGCCGCGGGCGCCGTCCCACCGGCGGAGCACCGCGCGCACGCGCGCCACCAGCTCCTTGGGGCTGAACGGCTTCACGATGTAGTCGTCGGCGCCGAGCTCGAGCCCCACCAGGCGATCGGCCTCGTCGGCACGCGCCGTGAGCATGATCACGGGGACGTCGGACTCCCGGCGCAGCGCCCGCGTCACGTCGAGGCCGTCCTGGCCGGGCAGCGCCAGGTCGAGGACAACGAGGTCCGGCTTCTCGCTATGCACCGCCGGCAGCACCGACGGCCCGTCGCCCGCCGTGACCACGCGGAACCCCGCGCGCTCGAGGTAGTCCCGCGCGATCTTGACGATCTTCGGCTCGTCGTCGACGACGAGGATCTTCCGCATCGCGTCCGGGGAGGTGGGCACAGGCGGGCGCCATGGCGGCACCCGCCTGTGCGGACTCACACCGTGCCGGCCTGGCCTTTCGCCTCGTGCTGCCGCCGGTGCCATTCTTCGAGCCACTGGGGGCCCCCTCCGCCCCACGGACCGCGGCCCCAATGGCGCGGCCCGCGGTCCAGCGCGCGGAGCAGGAAGATGATCAGCACGATCCACAAAAGCGGCCACAGGAACCCGAAGAACCCAAACCCGAACGGCCCGTGGAAGCCGTATCCATAGGGGCCGTACCATCCGTACCCGTAGGGGTGCATCGGATACGGCGGCGCCCCCGGCGCGGGGGCGGGCGCCTGGCCGCTCTGCGCCGCGCCCTGCGCCAGACCGAGATGGTATGAGTAGGCGGAGATTCCCGAAATACCCGCCGCGATCGCGAGGACCAACAGCACGCCGGCGACGATTCTCATCATTCGACCCTCCCCGTCCCGTCTCTGCGGGACCTCCGGCCGCCCGCCCTTGACGGGCGGCCTCGTGTCGTTCATCTACGGTCTCAGTGTGCGCCCGCGACGTGGAGCGGGTGTGGAGCCGATGTGGAGGACGTGTGGAGGCCACGGCGCGGCCCGCTTGACGCGGCGCCCGCGGGCCGTCGCCGCGTGTTACACTAGAGGGTACTCGAACATCCGGAGCGTGTTGTTTGAAGAAACCAAACTACAATGCCGCGAAGCGCGCACGTGAACTGAAACAAAAAGCCAAACGCGAGGCGAAACTGGCGAAACGGCAGGGCCGCGTGACGAGTCCGGAGTCGCAGCCCGATGCCGGCGCCGCGCCGGCGGCCCCTGCGGCCGGCCAACCCGAAACCGCTCCCTCCCCGGCACAGCACTCCGAGCCGGCCCGGGCCCTCACGGAAC
>DASYXS010000068.1:0-56493 GCA_035934535.1 bacterium | reverse complement strand
ACTTCAAACATCGGGCGGGCCGCCCGATCGACGACCGGACGACGCGGCCCGGCCAGATCGTTCCCGACATCCGTGGGGGGGCGGAGTCGCCGCAGGTGCGCGTGACCCTCGAGACGCCGGCCGCCGAGCCGAGCCGCGCGGGACCGCCCGCGCGGCTCGAGTCCGCCGCCGGTCCGCTCGCGCTCTCGGAAGTCTGGGACGCGACCGCCGCGCTCGGGGGACAGCCGATCGCCGCGCGGTCCCGGCAGAGCCGCCCGGTTCGCGGCGTCTACCGGGCGGGCCGCCGCCCCGCGATCGTCGTGACGGCCGGGCAACACGCCAATGAGACCACGGGAGTCGTCGGCGCGCTGCGCGCGGCCCGGCGCCTCGTCGAGGACCCCGGCGCCTCGTTCGCGGTGATTCCGCTCGAAAATCCCGACGGCTACGCGCTGCACCGCCGCCTCTGCCGGACCAATCCGCGCCATATGCACCACGCGGCGCGCTACACCGCGCTCGGCGACGACCTGCAGTCCCGGACGCACGAACCGTGGCACGAAAAGGCCGCCCGGCTCGATGCGCAGCGTCTGAGCGGCGCGCGCCTGCACGTCAACCTCCACGGGTACCCGGCGCACGAGTGGACGCGTCCGCTCACGGGCTATCTGCCGCGGGGATTTCAGACCTGGTCGGTCCCCAAGGGCTTCTATCTCATCCTGCGCCACCACCGGACGTGGACGCCGCGCGTTCGAGGATTTCTCGACGCGCTCACCGCGCGGCTCGCGGCGGTGCCGGGTCTCGTCGAGTTCAACCGCTCGCAACTCGCGGCGTCGGAGCCACACACCGGGGAGCGGCCGGATCCCGTCCTGCACGACATCCCCTGCCAGATCGTGGAAGACGACGCGGCGCCGTTTCCGCTCGGACTGATCACGGAGTTCCCGGACGAGACGATCTACGGCGATCTCTTTGTGCTGGCGCACACGGTCCAGATGGAGACGGTGCTCGCCGCGGAGGCGATCAACGCCGAGTTGACCGAACCTTAGGCGGCGCTGCGCGGCACGCGTTCCCTACCGGATTTCCCGCCTCCCTGCGGCGCGAAACGGTGGGCGCAACAGGTGGCGCTCCCGGAGGCGCCGAAAGGTGGCGCGCCATGCACGCCGGCGACGGTACGCGCGATCCCGTGTATGTCGGGCAGGTGCTCGAGCCGCGCTACGTCTTTGCGTGCCGGGAGGAGTTTCCACATCTGCGCGACGTCCTCGTCGCGCACGTGCTGATGCTCCGCCGCCAGCACCTGCTGGATTCGGGCGACGCGGCGGAGACCCTGCGCGCGCTCGTGTCGCTCTCGCCCGCCGCCCTGCCGCCGTATGATCCGCGGTGGGAGGACCTGTACTTCGTGATCCACGACCGCGTGACCGCGGCGACCCGCGGCCGCGGGGAGTTTCGCCTGGCCCTGAGCCGGAACGACGCCGGGGCCGCGGTCGCGCGCCTGATGCTCCGGGAACAGACGCTCGCGATCATCGCCGCCGCCGACGGCGTGCGCGAAGCCGTGATCGAGCAGGCCGAGCGCCACCGTGACACGCTCATCATGGCGCACACGCACCACCAACACGCGCAGCCGACGACCGCCGGCCACTATCTACTGGCCGCGGCCGGCACGCTGGCCCGGTGCGCGGACCGCTACCGCGGGGCCCTCGACCGTCTCAACCGATCGCCGCTCGGCGCGGTCGCGCTCACGACGACCGGCTTCGCGATCGACCGGCACTACGTCGCCGGGCTGCTCGGCTTCGACGGCATCGTCGAGAACAGCTACGACGCCGTCGCGGCCGGCGACTACGTCTGCGAGCTCGCGGGCTGCCACGCCGTGCTGGCCACGAGCCTCAGCCGCGTCGTCCACGATCTGTTGTTCTGGGCCGGCTCGGAGATCGACGGGCTGCGCCTGGCGCCGTCCTTCATTCAAATCAGCAGCCTGATGCCCCAGAAGCGCAACCCGGTGGCGCTCGAGCACGTCCGCAGCGCGCTCAGCCGCGTGCTGGGGGAATGTCTCGGCGCCTGGGCCTCGTCGCACAACGTGCCGTTCGGCGACATCAACGACCCGGTCGAGGATCTCCTCCCGCCGCTCACCGCGTCGCACGGCGAGCTGCGCGGGACGCTCGACCTGCTGCGGGCCGTCGTCGCGCAGGCGGAGATTCGCCCGGAGGCGTGGGCCGCCGCCCTGCGCGGGACGTTCGCGACGAGCACCGAGCTCGCCGACACGCTCGTCCGCGAGGGGGGCCTGCGCTTCGCGGACGCCCACGCGGCGGCCGCGCATCTCGTGGCCGTCCGGCGCGCGCGGGGAGAGGATTTCGCCGGCGTCCGGCCGGACGAGGTCGAAGCGGCCACGGAAACGGCGGCAGGCCGCCGCGTGACCCTGTCCAAGGAGGCGCTCGCCGCGGCCCTGGATCCGGCGGCGTTTGTCGCGCGGCGCAACGTCGAGGGCGGCCCGGGGCCGCGCGCCGCGGACGTCATGCTGCGGTCGGCCCGGGCGATGCTGTCGGAAAGCCGGGAGCGGACCCAGACGGCGTGCGCGGCGATCGCGGATGCCCGCGCGCGGCGCGAACAGGCGGTGGCCGACGCGCTGGCCGCCACGCCCCGATCGGGCGATGCCGGCCGGCGTTCCTAAAGACCGAAGGTCCACACAACGATCGAGGAGGGCTCGGACGATGGGCAGGACGATGCTGAGAACACTGATCGCGCTCGCGGTGGCGGCGGCGCTCGGCGGCGCCGCGGCGGCGCAGGCCCAGCCGGCGGTCACGATCACCTACTGGCAGTACTACTTCGAGAGCAAGGTCAAGCTGATGGATGCCCTGATCCCGCAGTTCGAGCGGCAGAACCCGGGCATCCACGTGGTTCAGGAGACGTTCCCGTACGACTCGTACAACCAAAAGGTGGCCAGCGCGGTGCCCGCGGGCCAGGGCCCCGACGTCGTCAACTTGTTTTATGGCTGGCTTCCGCAGTACGTCGGGAGCGGATATCTGATCCCGCTTCCGGCGAACGCCTTCCCCGACGCCCAGATCGAGCGCGACTTCGTGCCGATGGTCAAAGCCGCGAAGTTCGACGGCAAGTATTGGGCCCTCCCAACCGCGGTCCGCACGCTCGCGCTCTTCTACAACCGCGACATGTTCCGGCGGGTCGGGATCCGGGCGCCCGCGACGTGGGATGAGTTTGTCGCCGACGCCCAGCGGCTCACCGAGCGCGATGCGCGGGGCCGTATCACCACCGAAGGGTTCGGCATTTCGCCGGACGGCCAGGACCATCAGTTGATCCGCGAGGTGCTGTTCCGGCAGTGGGGCACCGCCCCCTACAGCAGCGACGGCCGCAAGGTGACCTACAACAACGCGCGGGGCGCCGCGGCCCTGCAATGGTACACCGATCTCGTCACCAAGGACAAAGTCGGGGTGATCGGCTTCTTTCCCGGCGGCAACGGCTACCGCGACGCGTTCGTCGCGGGCAAAGCCGGCATGATCGTCGACGGCTCGTTCGCGATCGGATCGATTCGCTCGGCCGCGAAGTTCGACTGGGGCGTCGCCATGCTGCCCCGCCGGACGGCCGGCGGCACGCCGGGCAACTTCGGGTCGTTCTGGGTGCACGGGCTGACCCGGAAGGCCGCCGGTGCCCGGCAGGCGGCCGCGGTCGCGTTCCTCAAGTTCATCACCTCGCCGGACGTACAGCGCACGTGGCTGCAGCAGGTCGGTGAGATCCCCGCCGCCAAGGCGCTGGCCTCGGACCCGAAGCTGGCGCAGGATCCGGTGTACGGACCGTTCATCTCGAGCCTGCCCTTCGCGCACGCGACGTTCTTCGTCGACGAAACCGCGCAGCGCACCGTGCTGCTCGACGCCATCAACGAAGTCGTGCTCAACCACATGGATCCGAAGGCGGCGCTCGACGAGGCCGCGGGCAAGGAGCAGAAAGTCCTCGACGAATTCTGGGCGAAGCAGAAGCACCCGTAGGCGGGTCACGGCATCTCGGGGGGCGGCACCGCGCGCAGCTCATCCGTGGCCCTGAGCGTCGCGCGGCCGCGCCCCCGCCGTCTCGGGCTCGGCGCGCGCCGGGCGCTGTGGGCGTACGTGTTTCTCGCGGTGCCGATGGCGTTCTTTCTCGCGATCCGCATCGCCCCGGCCCTGTCGGCGCTGGCGATCAGCGTGCACCGGTGGAACATCCTCAGCGCCGAGCAGCCGTTCGTCGGCCTGGCGAACTTCCGTGAGATCGCCGCCGACCCGCTGTTCTGGAAGGCGGTCCGCAACACCGTGCGGTACGCCGCCGTGGGCATCCCGGCGCAGATCGCGCTGGGGCTCGCCGTCGCCCTGCTGCTCCGGCGCGTCGTCCGGCTGCGCGGCTTCTTCCGCGCGCTGTACTTCATCCCGTTCGTCACGCCCGTCGTCGCCGCGGCGTGGGTCTGGCAGTGGATGTACTCGCCGCAATTCGGGCCGCTCGGCCGCATCTTCGACACGGTGGGGCTCGAGATTCCGCCGCTGCTCCGTACCCCCTCGCTCGCCCTCTACGCGGTCACCGCGATGGTGGTTTGGGAGTACCTCGGGTTTCAGATCGTGATCTTCCTCGCCGGCCTCAACGCGATCCCGGGCGTCTACTACGAGGCCGCGGCCGTCGACGGCGCCGGCGGCTGGCGGCTGTTCCGCCACATCACGGTGCCGCTGCTCAACCCGACGCTTGTGTTCTCGATCGTGTACGGCACGATCGTGTATCTTCAGCTGTTCACGCAGGTCCTCAACATGACGTTCGGTGATCCGGGCGGACCGCTCGGGAGCACCGAGACCGTCGTCCTGTACGTCTACACCCAGGGCTTCCAGCGGTTCCACATGGGCCAGGCCGCGGCCGCGACCGTCGTCTTGTTCGGCGTGATCATGGTCATCTCGCTCGCGCAGCTCACCGTCCTGTCGCGTCCGGTGGAGTACTAATGGCGGCGGGCAGGGCCTGGGCCGCCGCCGGCGCGTACCTGGCGCTCGCCGCCGGGGGCGTGCTGGTCGTCTTTCCGTTCGCGTGGATGCTGGCCACGGCGCTCAAGGGTCCGCGCGAGATCTTCGAGCTGCATTTCTGGCCGCACGCGCCGACGCTCGACAACATCCGGGAGGTCCTGCTGCGCACGCAGTTTCCGCGGTGGTTCGCGAACAGCCTCGGCGTGGCACTCGCCACCACCGCGAGCGTGGCCTTCTTCGACTCTCTCGTCGGCTACACGCTGGCCAAACTGCGGTTCCCCGGGCGGACGGTCGCCTTCGTCGTGATCCTGAGCACGCTCATGATCCCGACGGAGATGCTGGTCATCCCCTGGTACACAATGAGCGCGCGGCTCGGGTGGATCAACACCTACTGGGGGATCATGTTCCCCGGCCTGTTCAGCGCCTTCGGCGTCTTCCTGATGCGCCAGTTCATGACCGGCGTGCCCGACGAATTGCTCGACGCCGCGCGCATCGACGGGCTGTCGGAGTTCGGCCTGTTCACGCGCATCGCCCTGCCGCTGGTGCGGCCGGCGCTCGCGGCGCTGTGCATCTTCACGTTCCTCGGCAACTGGAACGCCTTTCTCTGGCCGCTCATCGTGATCCAAACTCCGGCGATGCGCACGCTGCCCGTCGGGATCGCGCTCTTCAGCGGCGAAGCCGGCTCCTCGTGGCACCTCATCATGGCCGCCTCCGCGCTCGCGGTACTCCCGGTGCTCGCCGTGTTCGCGCTGCTGCAGCGCCAGATCATCGAAGGGGTCGTGCTCACGGGCCTGCGCGGCTGAATGCGGTTGCAGGGCGTGCTACGAGTATGTTATATCGTCGTATAGTCACTTTCTCGGGAGCTGCGCCGGTCATGCACACGACCAATCTTCGCAAAGTCGGCGGCTCGGTCATGCTGGCGGTTCCACCCGCCCTGCTGGAGCTCCTCAGTCTTCGGCCGGGGGTTAAAGTCGGCATCGCGATCGAACGCGGCCGCCTGATCGTAGAGCCCCGGAAACGGCCACGCGACACGCTCGAAGAGCTTCTCGCCCAGTGTCATCCGAAGGCCAGGCGCACCAAGGAAGAACGGAACTGGCTGACCGGCAAGCCGGCAGGCGACGAACTGATCTGATATGCAACGCGGCGAAATCTGGCTTGTGATATTCGAGTAGATGGACGGCAGAATCCCCGTACTCGACTGCCACGCGCACTTTCCGGTGCGCGACGGACACGACCCGACGCGCGAGGCCTACGTCGCCCGCCACGGCGAGGCGAAGTGGGAGGCCGTCTCCGGATGGCTGCGCGCCGACCAGCGCGCCTGGCGCCGGGCGTGGGGCTTTCCCGATCCCGCGCCGGCGGGCACGGACGACGAGATGGCGCGGCGGTGGGCCGAGGAGGTGGATCGGCACCGTCTCGTGCGCGTCGTCTTCGTGACAGGCGGCGGCAACGAGCGGCTGGCGAAGATCGTCGCGGCGCATCCGGACCGCTTCGTCGGATTCGCGCACCACGATCCGTTCCGGCCCGACGCCCCGGCGGAGTTGGAGCGCGCGGTGCGCACGCTCGGGCTGCGCGGTTACAAGCTGATCGCGCCGCTTTTGTCCGGACGGCTCGACGACGAACGCCTCTATCCCGTGTGGGAAACCGCGGAGCGCCTGGAGATCCCCGTCCTCATCCACTTCGGGCCGCTGCGGTACCAGGGGATCGTCGCGCACCCGAACATGAGTCCGCTCGTCTTGCAAGATGTCGCGCGCGGCTTTCCGGGCGTGCCGTTCATCGTGCCGCATTTCGGCTGCGGGTACCCTCGGGAACTGCTGCACGTCGCCTGGGTCTGCGGCAACGTCCACGTCGACACGTCCGGGTCCAACGAGTGGATGCGCTGGATGCCCTACCCGCTCACGCTGGAGGCACTGTTCCGGATGTTCCGCGAGACCGTGGGGCCCTCGCGCATCCTCTTCGGCACGGACTCATCGTGGTTTCCGCGTGGATTCGCCTCCCGCTACCTCGACGACCAGTACCGCGCGGCGTGGACCGCCGGCTTCACGGACGAAGAGATGCGCGCCGTCTTCGCCGGCAACGCGGCGCGCCTTCTGCGGATCACGCTGCCGGACGGCGACTCCGGCTGAGCCACAGCACCCCGGCGCCGGGCGCACCCGGGCGCCGCCGCGGCCCCGCATGCTCCGCGGGACGCCCCGGGTATTTTCCTTCGTAGAATGAGGCAGGGCCGGCGACGCGAACGCCCGACCGGGGGTGCGGGGTGGAGATCTTCGAGATCTTGGAAGGCCGGCTCTACCAGAGCGGCGCGCCGCAAGAAGCCGCGGAATGGGGCTCGATTCACGCCCGCGGCATCGACGTGGTGGTCGACCTCTTCGGCACGCTGGACCCGGGCGTACCGACGGCGCCCAATTCCATCCTGTATATCTTCTGGCCGATCGAAGACATCGACTTTCTGCCGGCCCTAGGGATTCTGCACACCCTCGTCGATACAGTGGTGCGGCTTATTCAATTGGGGCACAAGGTCCTGGTCCACTGCCACATGGGCAAGAGCCGGTCGGGCCTTCTGAACGCGCTCGTCGCGATGAAAATCCTCGGCATCACAGGCAGTGACGCGGTCGAGCTGGTGCGCGGCCGCCGGCCCGGCGCCCTCGGCAACGCGGTGTTTACCGCGTACCTCCGGTCGCTGCCGGCCCCGGCCGCCCCGGGGCCGGCGCCGTCGAGCGCGGCGGGGACGCCGTGAACGTCAAGCGCGGAACGCTGTGGGCGGCGATTCTCGGCTCCTGCATTGTCTTCCTGGACTCGACCGTCGTGACCGTGGCACTGCCGCGGATCGGGCGCGAACTGCCCGCGCACTTCGTCGGCGTCCTGGAAGGACAGTCGTACGTCTACAACGGGTACCTGCTGGCGGAAAGCGCGTTTCTGATTCTCATGGGCGGGCTCACGGACGTCTACGGCCGCCGGCGGATGTTCCTCGTGGGACTCATCGCGTTCGGGGGGGCGTCCCTGCTCAGCGGGCTCGCGCCGACCATGGAATGGCTGGTGGTGTTCCGCGTGCTGCAGGGCGTGGCGGGCGCCGTCCTGGTGCCCGGGTCGCTCGCGCTGATTACGGCCACGTTTAGCGGCGAGGAACAGGGCCGGGCGTTCGGCGTGTGGTCCGGCGCCTCGGCGGGCCTTGCGATCCTCGGTCCGTTTGTCGGCGGCCTCTTGGTGGACGGCGTCTCGTGGCGGTCCGTCTTCCTCCTGAACGTCCCCCTCGTGCTCGCTGGGCTGTGGGTGACCGCGCGGTACGTCCGTGAGAGCCGGGATCCGGAGGCGCCGAAGGGCGTGGACGCGACCGGCACGCTCCTGACCGCGCTTGCCGTCGGCGGGCTCGTCATCGGCACGATTTCGGGGCAGCAGCGGGAGTGGCGGAGTCCGGCCGCGTTCGCGGCGCTCGGCGTCGGGGCCGCCGCCGCGGCCCTACTGCCGTTCTGGATGATGCGGGCACGAACTCCCTTGGTTCCGCCCGCGCTCTTCCGCTCCCGCAACTTCACCGTGACGAACCTGTCGACGCTCGTCATCTACGCGGCGCTGTCCGCCACGTTCTACTACCTGACGCTGTTCCTGCAGGGAACGGTCGGCTACTCCGCCGCGGCTACGGGCGTGGCGATGATTCCGGGCGCGCTGTTTATGGCGCTGTTTTCGCCGAAGTTTGGAGCGCTCGCGGGGCGTTACGGTTCGCGCTGGTTCATGTCCGTCGGGCCGGCCCTCATGAGTCTCGGGGTACTTTGGCTCGCGCGCATCCCCGCCGGCAGCGCCGCCTGGGCGCTGCGGCTGTCCGACCCGGCCACGTTTGTGCCGCCCGCCGCCTACGCGACCGACGTACTGCCCGGGCTGCTGCTGTTCGGCGTCGGCGCGATGGTGATGGTTGCGCCGCTCACCGCGACGCTCATGGCGTCGGCGCCGGTCGAGCACGCGGGCGTGGCGTCCGCGATCAACACCGTGATCTCCGACGTCGGACCGCAGCTCGCCGTGGCCGGGCTGTTCGTGGCGGTCACCGCCCACTTCTACGCGGCACTGGGCGGCGCCGACCCGGGCGCTATCGCGGCCGCGCGCCAGCAGGTCGCCCCGTTCAACCCGCCCCCGGCGTCGCTCCCCGAGACCATCCGCGCCGGTGTGCGGGAGGCCTCCGCGGGAGCGCTGCACCTGGCGATGTTCACGAGCGCCGCGCTCCTGCTCTGCGGCGCCGCCATCAACGCCGTTGGGATCCGAACGCCCGTTCCGCGGACGGCGGCGCGGGTTGCCTCTCCGGACCCGTCGTGGCGGCGCTACTGCCACCTGGCCGCCAAGGAGGCGGCGGCCGCGGAGCCGCCGGCGCGCGTTACGCCATGAATGTCATTCTGCCCGGAGCCGGCCCGGAGGCCGGCGCGTTCGTAGGAGGAGGAGGCGGCGGACGCGATCATCGGCCCCCGCCTCGCCGGAGACGGGGGCCGGAAGCGCAGGGCGGAGTCGGACCGCGACTACATGTGGCCGTGCTCGACGGCGTCGATCAGGTTCTTGTTCGCGGCGATGAGCATCTTGATCGTGTCCGCCATCTCATGCAGCATCTTCATCATCGCCTTCTCGTTGGCGGTCATCGGCATCTTGCCCATCGAGTCCATCTCCATCATCATCTGCGACAGGCTCTTTGCGGCCTGGTCGTTGGCCACCTTCGCTTTGTCGCTTTCCGGCGACGCGTAGGCGCTGTGGATCTGTCCGAGCGGGCCCGCCACGAGCAGGCCCACGAGCATGATCATGGCCACCTTCTTCCATTGCTTCCGCATGCATCACCCCCTGGCGCTTTGTTGTTGCACGCCCAGCCATCCGCGGCCGATAAAGCGTCGATAAGGTTCGTGTAAGGTTTGTGCAACGGGGGGATCGGCGCGAACGCGCCGAGGCCCGGAGCGTTCGCCGCTCCGGGCCTCAGGAGCAAGCCGCGGGGGGCCTTGCGACGTTACCGTTCGTGCACGACCGAGCAGTCCCGGTCCACGCTCCATTCGCCGTTCGTGCAGCGGTAGTAACGGTGACCGTGGTACGTGTAGACGCGATTATGCGGGTATTGAGCCGGCAGCCACGCCGGCGCGGAGCCCGCCGGATAGTAGCTGTACCCGTAGGGCGAATAGACCGGCTGAGGCGGCGCCGGGTAGTAATTGTAGTCGTACGGCGAATAGACCGGCTGAGGCTGGGGCTGGGCGTTATTGTGCCCGACCATGTAGCCGATCAGACCGCCGAGCAGCAGCGCACCGATGCCGATCGCGACCGGCGAGGAGAGGAACGAACCGGACGTCGACGGCTGGGCGGCCCGCGCCGTCACGTTGATCTGGCTCAGGTCGAAGGCGTTCCCGGTCGGAACCAGGACCGCCGTCGCGGACGCGCCGGTGTACGACTGCAGCGAGCAGAACGAGGTCGACGTTCCGTTGACGGAGGCGACGGTCTGATTGGTGGCCTGGAAGGTGTCGTTGCCGCCGGCCGTGGCCAGCGTGACCTGTCCGTTCTGGCAGTCGACGGACTGAATGGTCCCCTGCACCTGGACCGGCTGGTAGGTCTGGGCGTTCCCGGTACCGGCGAGGGCGAGGCAGGCGAGCAACACGGAAACTGCTACCGCAGTGACGTGCCGCATGTTCCGTAGTCCCCCTTCTGCACCTACCGATAGCGAATGCCGTGCGAGATCGATTGCCTTCAACATATCGTCAAATTACGAACCTCCTGTGAAGAGACCGTGCGAATGTCGTGGGAAAACGGCCCCGAAGCGGGTGGGTCTCAGCCGCGCTCGATCCGCGCCGCCGTGCCGCGCTCGAGATCGACGGCCACGCCGTAGTCGGTCCGCGCGCGCTCGACGGAGACGTAGCCGTTCCGCACATCCTCCAGCACGTGGGCCGGATCGCGTTCCGAGGGCGGCCCGTATCCGCCGCCGCCCGGCAGGTTGAGCGTGACTTCCGTCGCCGCGGGCAGCAGCGTACGGGTCTTCGGCCGTACCGGGGCCGCCGGGTCGCTCGTGCTGACGGTCCCGGGCCGGCCGGCCGCGCCGCCGAGCAGGCCCGGCGCGGCGGACGCGATACGCTCGTACAGACCCGAAAAGAGGAACGGCCGATCCGTGCGGACGCCGATCTCCAGCACCTGACCGAGCCCTCCGCGAAACTTCCCCGGGCCGCCCGAATCCCGGCGCAGCTCGCGCCGGCGAATGACCACCGGCGACAGCGCCTCGATCACCTCGACCGGCGTGCCGGCGATGCCGCTCGGAAAGGCCGTCGCCGACAGCCCGTCCCGCGTGGCCAGCGCGCCGGTGCCCCCGGCCGAGAACCACACGTAGGTGAACGGCGCATTCCGGCGCGGGTCGTGGCCGAAGATCTGCGTGTCCCACAACCCGTCGAAGCCCGGCGCCTTGACGCGGTCCGGCAGCACCTGGGCCAGCGCGCCGAAGATCGCGCTCGGCAGGAAATGGCCGACGAGGTGCCGGCCCGCCACCGCCGCCGGAAACCTGGCGTTCAAAATCGACCCCTCGGGCGCCGTGACCGTCACAGGCCGAAAGCTGCCTTCGTTGTTCGGTACGTCGGGCGAGATGACGCACTTCACGGCGTAGGTCGTGTAGGCGTGCGTGTAGTTGAACGCGACGTTGATCCCCTGACGCACTTGCGGGGACGAGCCGGTGTAGTCGATGCCGAGGTCGTCGTCCCGAACCGTCACCGCCGCCACGATGCGGACGGGCGCGTCGAAACCGTCGCAGGTGAGCTCGTAGCGGTAGGCGCCGTCCGGCAGGGCCGCGATGCGCGCGCGCATCGCGGCCTCGGACCGCTGCACGATGACGTCGGACAATTGCTCGATGTCCGCGAGGCGGAATTCCGTGAGGAATGCGAGGAGCTGCTGCCCGCCGATCTCGTTGCCTACGACCTGGGCATGGATGTCGCCGAGGACTTCGTCGGGCGTCCGCACGTTCGCGCGCACGAGATCGAGCAGCGGCGCGTTCGGCCGTCCGCGCTCGAACAGCTTCATGACCGGGATCTGCAGGCCTTCCTCGAAGATCTCGCCCGCGTCGGCGGAGAGGCCCCGGCCGCCGATGTCGAGCGCGTGGCAGGTATTGCCGAAGAATGCGACGAGCCGGTCGCCGCGAAAGACCGGCGTCATCACCGTAATGTCGTTGAGCTGAGATGCGGTTTTCCAGGCGTCGTTCGTGACCAGGACGTCGCCCGGCCCGAGCGTGTCGAGCGGAAACGCCGCGAGGAAGTGGTGCATGCTGGTTGCCATCGAGTTGATGTGACCGGGCGTGCCCGTCACCGCCTGGGCGATCATGCGGCCCCGCCGGTCGAACACCCCGGCGGAAATGTCACCCGCCTCACGGACCACCGAGGTGAACGACGTCCGCATCAGCGCCGCGGCCTGTTCGTTCACGACGCCGACCAGTCGATTCCAGAGCACCTCGAGGAGGATGGGATCCATCATGACACGCCCGGCGCGCCGCGCGCCGCGTCTTCGATGACGAGGTTGCGCCAGGCATCGACCCAGACGCGCGCGTCCGGCCCCACGACCACGGTCGACTCTCGCTCTTCGACGACTGCCGGGCCGGGAAACTCGCATCCGGGCGCGAGCCGGTACCGGTCGTAGACGGGCACCTCCGCGAACCCATGTCGTTCCGGGAAATAGGCCGCCCGCCGCGTCTTGAGCGCCGTCGCGGGGTTGGCCGCATCCCGCGCAGTCTGCCCGCCCGCGGCCGGCAGCCGGAGGGAGGGCTTCGGCCCGTGCGCGGCCACGCGCCAGCTCACCACGTCGACCGGCACCTCCGGCGCCGTGTGCGCATAGATCGCCGCGTAGGCGCGCTCGAACGCCGCTCGGAGGGCCGGCTCGGCGCCCGGCCCGAACGCGGCGTCCGGAAGCGGCACACGGATCTCGTGGCCCTGTCCGCGGTACCGCATGTCGGCCCACCGGCGAAAGCCGATCTGATCCTCGCGCACCGTCGTGGATAGGATCCGGCGGCCTTCCTGCTCCATCTCGCTCAGGGCGGCGCGGACGGCGGCCCAATCGATCGACTCGACCCCGCTCGGCAGCGTGCGCACGAAATCGAAGACGGGCGGCGCGACGAGAAATCCCATCGCCGACGCGACGCCGGCCCCCAACGGACACACGACCGTGGCGCATCTGAGAATTCGCGCGACGCGGTGGGCGTGCACCGGTCCGGCCCCACCGAACGCGAAGAGCGGGAAGCGCCTGATGTCCTTGCCCCGCTCGACGGCGTGCACGCGGACGGCCGAGGCCATGTTCTCGTTCACGACCTGATGGATGCCCCACGCGGCCTGCACCGGATCGAGGCCGAGGGGCCCGGCGACGCGCTCCTCGATCGCGCGCCGCGCGGCCTCGCGGTCGAGGCGCAGGCGGCCGCCGAGGAAGAATTCCGGGTCCAGATAGCCCAGCACCAGGTCCGCGTCGGTCACCGTCGGCTCGGTGCCGCCGCGCCCGTAGCACGCCGGTCCGGGCTCCGCGCCTGCGCTTTCCGGCCCCACGGTCAAGAGGCCGAGGCTGCTCACCCGCGCGAGGCTCCCCCCGCCGGCGCCGATCTCGATCATCTCAATGGCCGGCACCTTGATCGGCAGTCCGCTGCCCCGCTTGAAGCGGTAGACTCTCGCGACCTCGAACTCCCGGGCCGTGAGCGGCTCGCCTCCCTCGACGAGACACGCCTTCGCCGTTGTGCCGCCCATGTCGAAGGACAACAAGTCGGGACGCCTCGCGAGCGCGGCGTGGTGCGCCGCCGCGAGCGCGCCGGCCGCCGGACCCGACTCCACCACGCGGATCGGGAACCGGCAGGCGGTTTCGACGGAGCAGATGCCGCCGGTCGACTGCATGATGAACAGCGGTCCGCCGATCTCCATCGCCTCGAGGCGCTCCGCGAGCCGGGTGAGGTAGCGCGCGGCGAGCCCTTGAATGTAGACGTTGGCGACGGTGGTGCTGGTCCGCTCGTACTCCCTGATCTCCGGCACCACCTCGTGCGACAGCGCGCACGCCAAGGCCGGCGCGGCCGAGCGGATGAGGTCGCCCACCGCGCGCTCGTGCGCCGGCGCACGGTAGCTGTGGAGAAAGCAGACCGCGACCGCCTCGACGTCCTCACGGCGCAGCGCATCGACCAGCCGGCGCGCCTCGTCGAGATCGAGCGCCTCCGCGACGGTGCCGTCTTCGAGGACGCGCTCGCGGAGTTCGTGGCGCAGGTGGCGGGGCACCAGCGGCGCCGGACGCTCGATGAACAGGTCGTACATATCGTAGCGGTGCTCGCGGGCGATCTCGAGGGCGTCCCGAAATCCGCGCGTGGTGACGAGCGCGGTCCGGGCCCCCTTCCGCTCGATCAGCGCGTTGGTGAGCAGCGTGGTGCCGTGCACCACCTGGCCCACGTCGCGCGCTTCGGCGTCCGCCGCCTCGAGCAGGTCCCGCACGCCCTGCGCGACGGCGCCGGCCGGATCCGCCGGCGTCGTCAGGACCTTGCCGATCTGAAACACCGTTCCGAGATCATCGACCAGGATGAGATCGGTGAAGGTCCCGCCGATGTCGACGCCGATCCGGAGGGTCGCGGGCATCCGGCGCGGGCTAGGCGCGGCGGGGCTGCGCCGCGGGCTTCAGGACCGGCTGCCGCCTGCCGTGATTGACCGCGAAGACGGCCGCGATCTCGAACAGCAGCTGCGCCGCCACGATCGACGTGACGTCGTTGGTATCGCACGGCGGCGAGACTTCGACAAGGTCGGCGCCGACCAGTTGAAGGCCGGCGAACCCGCGAATGATCTGCATCGCCTGCCAGGTCGTGAGCCCGCCGATCTCGGGTACGCCGGTGCCCGGGGCGCACATCGGATCTAATCCGTCGATATCAAACGAGAAGTACACCGGCGCGTCGCCGAGCGCGGCCCGCATCTCTTCGACGACGGAGTCGATGCCGCGGCGGTGGATCTCGTCGGCGGTCATGAGATGGTAGTGCTCGCGCGACCACGCGAGGTCGTCGGGGTAGAAGAGGCTGCCGCGGATGCCCAGCTGCAGCACCTTGGCCGGTACGAGCAGGCCATCCTCGTGGGCCCGGCGGAAGGGCGTGGCGTGCGTGAGCCGGGCGCCGAACTGGGTGTCGTGCGTGTCGGTGTGGGCATCGATCTGGACGATCGCGACGGGTCCGGTGTGCTTGGCGACCGCCCTCAAGATCGGATACGTGATGCCGTGGTCGCCGCCGACGGCGATCGTCCGGCACCCGGCCGCGTAGACCGCGTCGAACTCGCGCGTGATCGAGTCGTAGGTCTTCTCGATATCGAACGGCGAGGTCAACACGTCGCCGTAATCTGCGATCCGGATCCGTTCGTGCACGGTCACGTCATGCACGGGATGATGCAGGCGCACGGCGCTCGACGCCGCGCGGATCGCACGCGGTCCGAGCCGCGCGCCGACGCGGTAGCCGGCGCTCGTATCGAAGGGCACCCCGACGTACGCCACGTCGAGCTGCCGCGGATCGGAGACGTGGGGCATGCGCATGAAGGTCGCGATATTGCCGTGCCGCGGATACACCATGCTGTCGACCGGCTTGGGAAAGTTCATGCGCCGCGCCCCCTCGATGTGGAGTGTGCTGAACCGGTGCCGGTACGACGCCTGCATCGCGGAGATCACCGGCTGTTTTCAACTACTCGCCGGTCGCGCTCCGCCCCTGTCGGCCGCCCGCCCCGCCGCACTCCCGCGACCCGCGGGGACATCCGCGATCGACGGCGGAGCGCCTGGCGCGGTGTGAAATAGCGGCCCCTTCGAGTTCTCGACGTAAAATGTCCGTAACAACTGCCGGGAGAGATGCCGGCGTCGCCGCGGCACGGGTAAAAAGCCGTTCTGACGCGGCCACCGCTTTCGGCCGCCGGAGGAGGATCGGCACGTGAAGAAGACACTTGTCAGCATCAGCGCGGCACTTGTGCTCGCCGCTGTGGGATTCGGAACGTGGACGGCGGGGGCAACCCCGAGCCCGAACGGTCCCGGCCAACCGGGCGCTCCCAACACGACATGCCAGCAGTTCACGCAGACGCCCGGCAATTCTGGGACGGCCGGGGGCGCACCGTTCAACCCCAGCGGAACCGCCGGCAACAATTATGCCGGCAATCCTGGAACGGCGTCGGCGAACCACTCGAACAGCGCGACGGCGGTCTCGCAGTACGACGTGGCCTGCTTCCAGCAGACGGCGCATTAGGCCCGTCCGGTAATGCCGGCCGGATCAGTCAATCGCAGGCGCCGAGGCCCCGGCGCCTGCGTAAAAGCGGGCGGTTCCGCTACGGCGTCTTTCCGATCAGCCCGTAAAAGGCGTCGACGCTCGGTCCCTGCACCGCCAGTTTACCCGCGGAGTAGCCGCCGTCGACGCACAGCACCTGCCCCGTGACGAAACGCGCGCGATCAGACGCGAAGA
This sequence comes from bacterium, assembly GCA_035934535.1. GTDB lineage: Bacteria > Sysuimicrobiota > Sysuimicrobiia > Sysuimicrobiales > Segetimicrobiaceae > DASSJF01. The sequence continues at coordinate 40,146 of DASYXS010000068.1, read as the reverse complement.
ACAAGACCGCGTCGGCGATTTCGTCCGGCGTGGCGAGCCGCCCGATCGGCACCTGCGCGACGAACGCACGCTGATACCCCGGCGTTTGCGTGGACCGCGAGATCCCGGAGATGTCCGTCAGCCCCGGGGACACGACGTTGACGGTGACGGCGTGGGGCCCCATCTCCATGGCCATGACCCGCGCGAGTTGAATCTCGCCCGCCTTCGACGCGGCATGGGGACCGCCGGTGACGCGGGCGTTGTTTCCCGATGTCGACCCGATCAAGATGATGCGGCCGCCCTGCCCCTGCGCGATCAGCCGGCGGCCGACCGCCCGGCTCAACACAAAGGCGCCCCGCAGCTGGACGTCGACCTGCAGATCCCACTCGTCGTCGGTCAGGTCCACGATCTTCTTGTGCACGCCGACCCCGGCGCCGTGCACGAGAATGTCGACGCGCCCCCACCGCTCCACGACGCGGTCCACCATGGCGTTCACCTGCGCGCTGTCGCGAACGTCGGTATGGATGAAGCGGACGTCGCCGCCGAGCTCGGCCAGTTCCCGGACGCGCGCCTCGCCCCGCTCCTCGTCGATGTCGGCGATCACACCGCGCGCGCCCTCGCCGGCAAACCGCCGCACGATCACGCTGCCGATTCCCTGTGCCGCCCCCGACACGATCACAACCTTGCCCGCAAACTCGCCGGCCATCGCCGTCCCCCTCATCAGCTGATGAGTGCAGGGTCTTGTGGCCGGATCCGGAAATTCTCGACTGTAGACCATCGGCAATCCTATTACGCCGCCCTCGTCGATAGGCCTGCCGGCCTTTCAACACACGGATCGTGGACACGCTGACCCCAAAGGGAGGGAGCGGACGACGATGCCGCAGGAAAAGCGCGTGGCCGTCGTCACCGGCGCGGCGCGCGGCCTTGGCTGGGGAATCGCGCGGGCGTTTGGCCTCGCCGGGACGAGGGTGTGCGTGACCGATATCGACGGCGGCGAACTGGCGCGCTGCGCCCGGGACCTGGCCGCGGACGGCGCGGAGTTTCAGCCCTACGTCTTCGACGCCGCCGACCTCGCCGAATGGACGCGGGTCGTGAAGGATGTCGTCGATCGCTGGGGACGGTTGGACGTGGTGGTGCACAACGCGATCTACATGCCGCTCGTCACCTTCGAGGCGACCACGCCCGAGGAATGGTGGCGCCAGATCAACGTGGGTCTCGGCGGGTTGTTCAACTGTACCCACGCCGCGTGGCATCAGATGAAAGCACAGGGCGGGGGCCACATTATCGGCATCGCCAGCGGCTCGAGCATTCGCGGTTACCCGGAAGAGATCGCGTACTGCGCGATCAAGCACGGCGTCGAGGGATTCGTCAAGGCGCTGTCGCTCGAAGCCCGCGCCTGCAATATCGCGGTGAACGCGATCGGCCCCGGCGCCCGGATCAAGCCGACGCGCATGACCTGGGCGGAGTACGACCGGGCGCCCCCGGAGCTCCGAGCCGGCTGGGCCGATCCGCTCGAACTCGGCAAGGCGTACGTGTGGCTCGCCGCCCAGCCGCCCGGCCGGTTCAATGGATATCGCTTCGACGCCGCGCCGCTGGTCCGGACGCTCGAGCGCGAAGGAGCCGACTTTGAATTCGCGGCGGACAAGGTCACGCTGTATCCGGACGATTTTCGAGCGCGGCAGCAATGGTACGAGGAGCAGGCCAACCGATGACGGATACCCGAGGAGCCGCCGACATGGAGACGATCTATGACGCGCTGCGCTGGCACGAAGTCCAAATCACCGGGCACGCCGCCGCACGGCACATCCCCCTCACGTACGGCGAAGCCGGGACCGCCGGCCCCCGCGCGACCCTCATCGCGGGCACGCACGGCGACGAAGGACCCTGGTCCGCGCTGGCGATCAAGATGCTCTGCCGGAATCCGCGGGCGAGGCTCACCGGACGCCTGCGCGTCATCTTCACGGCCAACGCGCTCGCGGCCGAAGTGGAGCGGCGGAATTCCTGGATCGATTCCCCAAACTCGCTCGACCTCGACGCCGTATTCCCGGGCAACCCGGAGGGATCGCACACCGACCGCCTCGCGGCCGTCATCGCCCCGCTGGTCGCGGACAGCGACGTGGTGATCGATCTGCACGGCGGGGGCACGTGGTGTGTCAACGCGTTCGTCAAACGGTTTGAGGGCTCCGAACAGCTTGCCGCCGACCTCGGCGCGCCGTTCATCAGCAACGCCCCGAACAAGAAGGGGGGGCTGACCACCTACGCGCGCTCGCTCGGCATCAAAGTCGCCAACGTGGAGGTCGGCGGGCGTTCGAGCAAGGAAATGCACTGGACCGAGCGCAACGTCAACGGCCTCTCGCGCGCGCTCTTCAACCTGGGCGTCCTGGCGCTGGAGACTCCGCCCGCCCCCGCCGGGAAGGCCGTGGATGTGGGCCCGACGAAAGCCCTGCGCGCGAAGACGGGTGGGATTTTCGTGCCGGCGTTGCGCGAAGACGCCGTCGGCACGATCGTCCCGGCCGGGACCGAGCTGGGCAAGATCCTCGACCTGCACACCCTTGCCGAGTTGCAGCTGTTCACCGCGCCGTACGAACAGACGGCGATGATGCTGCTGCGCCCGCAAATCTGCACGGTCGAGGGATCCGCGCTGATCTACGTTACCGCGGAACCGGTCTAGAAATTCGCTCCCCCGGCTCGGCGCTATCCGTCACGCGCTCGCGGGGGGTTCAGGCGCGGCACCATTCCGCGGCCCGGCGGATAGATTGTTTGAGAGCTCCTGCGCCACGGTGCAGAAGGCCTCGACCACGCGGGGATCAAACTGACTCCCTGCGCACCGCTGAATTTCGGCGACGGCCTCCTCGTGCGTACGGGCGGGCTTGTACGGCCGCGCGTCCGTCACCGCGCCGTACGCATCGACCACAGCGAGGATACGCGCCCCGAGCGGGATGTCTTCTCCTCGCAGCCCGTCGGGATAGCCGGTCCCGTCCCATTTCTCTTGGTGGTGGCGCACCAACGTCGCGACGCCTCGCATCCGTTCCACCGACCGCAGGATCTCTTCGCCGATCCCGGGATGCCGCCGCATCAACGTCCACTCGGCATCCGTGAGCCTGTCCGGTTTTCCAAGGACGCTGTCCGGCACACCGATCTTCCCGATATCGTGCAGCCGTGCTCCCCAGCGGATATCTTCGATCTCGCCGTCGCGACAGCCCAGCTTGCGTGCCACCGCCTCGGCCAGCGTGACGAGGCGCGCGCTGTGCCTCGCCGTGTAGGAATCTCGGGATTCAATGGCCTGCGCCAGCGCAAACACCATCTGCACGTGGGCCTGCTGCAGGTCTTGGTACAGCTCGGCGCGTCGGATGGCCGTGCCCGCCATCTCGGCAATGCCCCGCAACAGGCGGACTTCGCGGTCCGCGAATGGACGTCGACCGGAGGCCCGCCGTCGGGCCAACGCCAGCGTGCCTGTCACGTCTTGCTCCGAGCGTACGGGCATGATGATGAGCGGCCCGAACCCGCGATACTGAGCAACATCCATGCCGGCGGGCATCGGTTCCCGTGGAAGATCATCCGCGAAATACATCACCCCTGTCCGGAGCACCCACCCCGGCAAACTCTCCGGCAGGGAGAGGGCCGATCCCGATGCCTCGGCGGCATTGCCCGTCGAGTACACACACGTGAGCCACCTGCGCTTCGGCTCCAGCAGGGCAAGGGACGCGCAGTCCGCCTGGAGCAAGTTGAGGGCGTGGTCGGTCAGGATCGGGTACATCGCCTCCACTTGCTGGGCGGCGCGCAACTGACCGCTCAAGTCGAACAGCGCCTCCAGCTCAGTGACCCGCTGCGCCTGCGCCGCCTCGGCGCGATTGCGCTGAGTGAGATCTTGGATGACGGCCAGGACGGCCTGGCGATCTCCGAACCACAGCGTGTGCGACATGATCTCGACGTCGATGAGCCGTCCGTCGCTGCAGCGGTGCCGGGACTCCCCGGAAAGCTGCAGGCCGGGCGGGCGATGGCCGAGCGCCGCCGGCAGGCCGGCGGTGCCGGTTTGAACGATGTCGGCGAGAGACATCCGGAGAAACTCGTTGCGGGCAAATCCGTACTGGGCGACCGCCGCCTCGTTGATCTCGAGGAATCGGAGCGTCTCGAGATCGTACACCCACATGGGGAGCGGGGTATTTGCGAAAAACAGGCGAAAGCCTGGACTGTCCGCGAGAGACCGCGGCCTGTCGCGCGGCATCGGCACATCCTTGCAGTTAGGCTCAGATTAGTATCTGCCCAACATACTCTATATTTAGCGTGATTGTGCCCCGGGAATGGGAGTCGACGCGGGACGTTATCGCCGCCGCGTCGCCGGTCAGGCCGGCACGAGGGCGAGCACCCGGACCGGGCTTCCACTTCCGCCGACGATCTTCAACGGGGCCGCCATCACCACCGCTCCTGTGGCGGGGACCTGATCCAGATTACACAGGCTCGTCAGTCCAAACTTCCCGGCGCCGTGCATGATCGTGTGGTTGGGAAAGGGTGGATCGAACGTTCCGGCCCGGCCGGCGTCGGTCCCCACCGTCTCGACGCCTACTCCGAGGATGTCCCGCTCTCTCGCGAGGAGCTCGGACGCCGTTTTGTGAAAGCCGGGACTGTGCGGGCCGTCCTGCTGAACGTTGAGGAACTCGTTGGGATCATGACGGCTGCTCCAGCCCGTGCGCAACAGCACCCATGAGGCCGCGGGAATCCGCCCGTGACGTCCCTCCCATGCGGCAATGTGTTCAGGCATCAACAGGAAGTCCTGGTTCCGGGCGACTTCCCCCGCCACATCGATCACGACGGCCGGACCGATGAAGCGGTGGACCGGGATGGTATCGCAGGCGTTGCCGGGAAGATCCTTCCCCGTGACCCAGTGAACCGGAGCATCGAAGTGCGTGCCGGTATGCTCACCCAGGTGGATGGTGTTCCAATACCAGGCGGGCCCGCGCTCATCGTACTGAGAAATCACTTCGATCGAAAACGAGGGGGACGGCGCGAAGATTGGCGGCAGCCCGATGACCGGCGTCTCCGGTCCAAGCGGCTGCGTGAGATCCACAACCCTGATCTGCCCTCCCCTGAGCTCTTGAACCAACTGTGTCAACACGCTCGCCATTTCCCCGCCCCTTTCCACCGGTTCGCGCGCTTCGCCTCGGAGCCGATCCCCGCGCCGCGTTCATCCGTCGCCGGCGCGCAGCTTCCTCAGGTGGCGCTGGAATTGAAAGCGATTCTCGAGCATGGGCAGATCTGTCAAGAACGACGGCGGCCCCTTCGCCGCCACCTTGGCAACCAGGGTTGTGAGTTCTTTCGCCCGCAGGGCCTCGTCGAACGCGGCGGTGAACTCGTCGACCGTGCGCACGGTCGACGTCCGACGGATGCCCGCGGCCGCGGCCATCCCCGCGATGTCGGTTCCGGTGGCGGTCGCCGTAGGAAACCCCCCAACCGAGAGGAGGCTTTCGTTGTCGAACACGACGTGGACGAGGTTGCGCGGGCGGTAACGAGCCATCGTCGTGAGAGCGCCGAGATTCATCAGAATCGAGCCGTCTCCGTCGAGCACGACCACCTGCAATTCCGGGCGAAGAAGCGAAATGCCGAGGCCCATGGAAGACGCCAGCCCCATGGAATGGAGGAGGTAGAAAAATCCCGGCCGGTGCCCAAGGGACTGCAGCTCCGCCGAAACGGCGCCCATGATGGTGACCACAACGCACCGTTCCAGGCTGGCGTAGATCGCCCGCAACGCGTCGATCCGAAGCATCATTCCTCCCACATCAGGTCCCGGCACAACAGGAGCGCGACCGGTTTGAGCGAGGACTCCGCCAGCGTCTGCGCCTTCTTGATCCGGTGTGCCACGTGGGCCGGCCCGTCCAATCGTTCGAAGGGGATGTCGAGGGCCCGCAGCACCGGCTCGGTCACCCCGCCGCCTTCCGTCTGCCAGGGATCGGGTTCGCCCAGCTCGCCCCGGTAACTGATCAGCATCAGGAGCGGAATCCGGTAGAGACGCGCCAGGGACACGATGCCGTTCACGCTCTGCAGGAAGCCGTGGTTCTGGAGCAGCATCGCCGACTTCGCCCCGGCCAGATGCGCGCCCGCGGAGATGCCGACCCCTTCCTCTTCCTTGGCGAGACGGACGAGGATCATCTGCGGGTCGTCTTCCGCCATCTGGATGAGGTGCACGAGCCAGGTCTCAGGCAGGGCAGAGACCAGCCTGATCCCACACGCCTTCAACGCGTCGTAAATCAATTGAGAATTCTTTACGGAAACCGGCATGCCCGCCTCGACGTTTCCATGGTCCACCCCGCGCAGGGACCGCCCTGACGTCCTAGACCGCTCTCAAGGAATGGGTTATACGCTCGATGTGCGATTCGCACCTGTCCGTAACGGAAATCTTACCGCTCAGGGTACGGTTCCGCACGGCCTCGCGCGTCGCGGGGCGGGCGGCCGGCCCTCCGCTGCGCCTCGTCTATCAAGCCCTCCCAAGGGGTGAGCAGGGCTTTCTCGCAGTCTCGCCCACCGTTAGGGGACCGTGGGCTTGATGTTTTGGTTCAGGCAAAAGAGATTAAGTGGATCGTAGGCGGTCTTCAGCGCGACCAGCCGCGCGTACCTGTCCTCGCCGTACGCGGCTCTCACGCGGTGCTCCCCTTCGTCGCCGAGGAAGTTCACGTACACGCCGCCGGTGGACAGCGGGCGCAGCGCTTCGAAGAATCTGCGCGTCCACGCGACCTCGGCCTCGAATCCGAGGGCGTTCTCGCACACCGCGTTGATGTTGGCGCTGTACTGTGCCGTCCGCCCACCATACGCGGTGGCGTTCTCCGTGGTCCGAGCGATGGCGCCGCCTAACTGGAACAGGATCGTGTAGGAACGGCTGGACTGGGCCGCCCACCCGTGGCCGAGCATTACGTCAATCGTGTCGTCACTGAGGCCCGGCAAGTCATGGGATTTCCAGTAGTAGTGGAGCCCGTGCGGAACGGTCGCATCGAACATCGCCTGGTGCGCGGTGTATTGTGTCGGCCGGATCGCATCAACGACCGGGGGCCCGAAAGCGCGAAGCGGCGCGAGCACCCGTTCACCGTCCCCGATCGGCCCAGCGTAACAGGCGGCGATGCTGAGAACCGGCGTGCCATGAAGACGTTCGGGGATAAACGGCAGCGGTGGTGCATGCCTCAGTGTAACGATCGTCGTGAGTTCGTCCGGCGCCCCGGCGGCAAAGTCGCGATAGAAGCGCAGCGCGTCGCGCGTCTGCTCGTCAGTGTACAGCACGACGCCGGCGAGGACGGTGGGGCCCACGGGATGGAGCCGGAATTCGAACGACGTGACGATGCCGAAGTTCCCGCCCCCGCCCCGGAGGCCCCAGAAGAGGTCCGCATTCTCTTCGTCGCTCGCCGTCACCAGGCGCCCGTCGGCCGTTGCCACGTCCACAGACAGAAGATTGTCGCAGGTCAGCCCGTGCTTGCGCATGAGCCAGCCGATGCCGCCGCCCAGCGTGAGCCCGGCCACCCCCGTGTGCGTGACGATGCCGCCGGGTGCTGCGAGACCAAATGCCTGCGTCTCGTGGTCGAATTCCCCCCAAAGCAGCCCCGGCTCGGCCCGCGCCGTCCGTCGTACGGGATCGACGTGCATGCCCTTCATTGGCGAGAGGTCGATCACAAGACCACCGTCACACGTGGCCGTCCCGGCAACGTTGTGTCCGCCGCCCCGGACCGCTATAAGCACGCCCCGCTCCCGGGCCGCCCGCACAGCGCTTAGAACGTCGGCTGCGCCGGTGCAACGGGCGATCAGGGCCGGACGCTTGTCAATGGCGCCGTTCCAAATCCGGCGCGCCGCATCATAACCCTCATCGCCAGGCCGGAGCACCGCTCCGCGAAAACCGGGTCCAAGCTCCCATGGGGCAGGATTCGCGCGCGCCTCTTTCGGCGCCGCCTTGCGTGCGGGGGCCCAGGTCATGACCCCGCCCCCTTCGCCGCCGCCTCTCGCACGGCCGGCGCGAAGGGGCTCCACTGAAGCCACCGGGGAAGGACGCGGGTCAGGGCCGGCGGTCCGTCGACTTCGATCAAGCGCTCCCGCGTCGCTGCAATCCAGGTAGACCGGCCCAGCCAGACCTTATAGAACGCGGCGAGATCGGCGCCGACGTACAGGTCGGTGTCAAAACCGGGATCCGTGAGGCACAAAGAGACCTCGGGCTTCTCGATCACCAGCCAATGGGGGCGGGGGCGTTTCATCCCGCGGAAGTCGAACCGGATCACCACACGCCTCAGCGGCACCAGCGCGAGGTCGATACGCCGGCGCATCCGCCAGAGGAGAAGCGCCGGATCAAGTTCGTCCGGCCTCGGGTCTCCGAACGCCCACTTGGCGCCCCACTCCCCTAGGCTCTGGATGACCGCCCTCAGTTCCTCACCGGCGGCGGTCAGATAGTATCCGGCGTTCGCGCCCTCGGACGGGGTCCGACGTTCGACGATGTCGGCGTGCTCAAGCCGCCGCAGCCGTTCCGCTAGGAGCGGCCGCGAGATGCCGGGGAGGCCGCGGTCGAGATCGTTGAACCGATGAATCCCGGCCAGCAGTTCCCGAATGATTAGCGGCGTCCAGCGATCCGCGATGATTTCGATCGCCCGCGCAACCGGACAGTATTGGCCGTAAGGCTCCATGGCCCGATTCTTCCACAAGGCCCGACCGTTGACCAGTTCTGTTTTTACACTGGCGTGTCGGGCGAGGAGAACCTACGATGCGGGCGTGGCGGGCATTCGCTGTGCCTTATTTATCAAGGCCTCCCGTGGGGTGAGCAGGGGCTTTCTCCTGGATGTGTTTACACCATCACCTCCAGAAACGAACAATCCCTCTCAGCAAAGCGCATCAGCTCCCCGGGACAACTCGCGTAAGAATGATCAGGCCGAGCACCGCAATCAGCCAGTGCGCGCTCGTACGAATCCAGTTTGTCGCGACAAGACGCTGAATGCTTGCCTCGTCGTAACCCGTTTCGGCCATCTGAGCCTGAATGGGGCGCTGCCAGAGAATAGTGGAAATGAGCGCGACCAGATTCAATGCCACAACTATTGTCGCTTCGTATGGTCTAACGAATCCCGGGCGGCGTAACGCGAGGATGATCGAAGTCATGAGGAGCATCACCGCTGGCAGGATAGTGGGAAGCGCCGCCGCACGATTGTTGGCCCGCATGTAGCCGCGGAAGTTTTCCTTGCCGACCGACGAATAGATGCTATAGTGTTGCAGTTGCAGTACAGTCATGCATCCTGCATCGTAAATCGCCAGAACCAGAAATGCCAGAAACAGGGTCACGCGCGCACTCCGCCGAGCCGGACAACTTGTTTCACGTAAGTTCCGCGTTCTAAGCTATCAAGCATCATGCATGCGGCATCGCCTCGGCCCATTCGACTGTAAGACGCTGGCTCGTCGCTTCCGACAGGCGACGCAGCATACCGGCCGGTTAGCGGGCTATTGTCGAGCAGGGCGGGTCGCACCACCGTCCAGTCAAGACCGCTCTGTGACACCAACTCCTCCATAGCACGCTGGTCGCTGGCGATATGGCGCGCCAATGTGCGCGCCAGAAAAACCGAGAGCCAACCAGCCCCGGCGTCGACGAGCGACGAAGAGATAATGATCAGACGACGAACCTCGGTGCGTCGCATCGCTTCTATCGTTGCCCGCGCGCCAGACGATCGTACGACCGTCGTTCCAATCCCGCGCGAGCCCAGGACAGACAGTACGGCTTCTTGACCGCGGAGCGCAGCAGTAAGACTGTCGGCCGCGAGCGGATTCCCAATCGAAGCACGCAGTGATTTGTTGCTCGGGGCATTCAAAGCTGACCGCCCGAACGCGGTAATGACATGCCCGCGCGCGAGCCCCTGCTGAACTAGCGCGCGACCGGTCCTGCCCGTCGCTCCTACGACGAAAACAAGCATCGCCATCTCCAGGTTGGCACGCGGACGATTTCAGCATAGACGTAGTGGTGTCGGCTTCCCATTATCAAATGAAACTCCTAGCGCACCCGCCGGGTCACCAAAAATTAGCTATTCGCAGGTCATGAGAATATCCATTCTCACCCCTATTTTTCGGGGAGTTAGACCGGTCCTTCCAGAAGGGGAAGCGACCGGGCAGCCCCTCCCGACGCAAACGGGACAGGTGTGTTCGATGTCGTTTCGGGAAATTGCGCCCCGCTAAGGCACGGGAAAAGGCGCGGTTCGTTCACCCGCGAAGACGTCCCCAAGGGTCGACGTTAATCCGGAGAACATTGGTGGCTTTTTCTGTGGATAACGGAGGCCCCGATTGTGCGCCAGGGCTTGCTATGTAAGGGCTGGCGGGCCCGGAGGGAATCGAACCCCCGACCAGGGGCTTAGGAGTCCCCTGCTCTATCCACTGAGCTACGGGCCCGCTGGATTCTCATCATACACCATCCGCCGGCCTTGTCCCACAGGGGGAAGATCGGGATGAGACCGAAACTCGCTTCGCATGGCACGGGACATCCATCCGTTCGAGACGTTCGAGCACACGGCGGACATCGGCCTCGCGGCGCGCGGCCGGACGCTCGAGGAGCTGTTCGAGAACGCCGCGCTGGGACTGGTGGACCTGATGGTCGACCCGGCGGGCCTGCGCGAAGAGACCCGCCTCGAGGTCTCGGTGTCCGCCCAGGACCGCGACGCGCTCCTCGTCGCCTGGCTGAACGAGCTTCTTTACGTCCTGGACGCCCGCGGCTTTCTGCCCCGCCGATGCCGTGTCACGCGGATCAGCGACACCGATCTTACCGCTGAGCTGTGGGGCGAGCGCGTCGACCGTGAGCGGCATCAACTGCGCCGGCTCGTCAAGGCGGCGACGTACCATGGGCTGCGCGTCGCCAATACGAACGGCCGGTGGGAAGCCCGCGTCATCCTCGACCTATGAGCCGTCCGTAAGAAATCGCCATGGCTGACGGCGTGACGCTGCGACAGATCGACGCGTACCGGTGGGAGATTCCACCGGACGCCGTTCCCGGCATGCGCGTTCCCGGCCGTGTCTATGCCGACGAAACCCTGATTGCGCAGATCCGGCAGGACCAATCCCTCGTCCAGGTGGCCAACGTCGCTACGCTGCCGGGAATTATCGGCCGTTCGATCGCGATGCCGGACATCCACTGGGGCTACGGATTTCCGATCGGCGGGGTCGCGGCGATGGATGCGGAGCGCGGCGTCGTCTCACCGGGCGGCGTGGGCTACGACATCAACTGCGGCGTGCGCCTGCTCGCGACCCGCCTCGGCGACGGGGAGATCCGGCCGCACCTGGAGGAACTCACGGAGCGCCTGTTCCGGAGCGTGCCATCCGGGGTCGGCGTGTCCGGCCGCATCCGGCTGTCCGGCTCCGAGCTCGACGCCGTCCTCGAGAAGGGCGCCGCGTGGGCGGTCGCGCGGGGCCTCGGCCGCACGGGCGATCTCCGGCGCATCGAGGCCGGCGGCACACTCCCCGGCGCCGACCCGGAGCGGGTCAGCGACCGGGCGAAGTCACGCGGCCGCGATTGACTCGGCACGCTCGGGTCCGGCAACCACTTCCTCGAGATTCAGCGGGTCGAGGAGATCTTCGAGGCGGACGCCGCCCGCGCGTTCGGCTTGGAGCACCCGGGCCAGATCACGATCCTGATCCACTGCGGCTCTCGCGGCCTCGGCCATCAGGTCTGCGACGACTACCTGGCCGAGAGCGGCCGGGCGCTGGCGCGATACGGCATCACCCGCCCCGACCGGCAGCTGGCCTGCGTGCCGCTCGCGTCACCCGAGGGGCGCGCCTATCTCGGCGCTATGGCCGCCGCGGCCAACTTCGCGTTCGCGAACCGCCAGGTCATCACGCACCATATCCGCGAGACGTTCGAGGGCGTGCTGCGGCAGAGCGCCGAACGCCTCGGGCTCGAGATCGTCTACGACGTCGCCCACAACGTGGCCAAGATGGAGGAGCATACCGTCGACGGCCGGCGCGTGCGGGTGTGCGTCCACCGGAAGGGCGCGACGCGCGGCTTTCCGGCCGGGCACCCGGAAGTGCCGGACGAGTACCGCGCCGTCGGCCACCCGGTGCTGGTCCCCGGAGACATGGGCCGCTATTCGTACGTGCTGGTCGGCACGGAGGTCGCGATGCGCGAGACCTTCGGCTCGACGCCGCACGGCGCGGGACGGGCGCGCAGCCGCGGCGACGCCCGCCGGCTGCTGAAGGGCGTCGACGTGGTCGATACGCTGGCGCGGCGCGGCATCATCCTCCGCGCGGCGAGCCGCGAGCTCGCGGCGGAAGAGGCCTCGGAAGCCTACAAGGACGTCGCGGACGTCGTGCGGGCGAGCGACGGCGCCGGCCTCACGCGCCGGGTCGCCCGGCTCCGTCCGCTCGCGGTCGTCAAAGGCTAGGTCACAGAGGAACTTCAGCCCACAACGTACCGGTCGCGTCGGAGTAGAGCGAGTCCAGCTTGACCGCGCGGAAGTCGGGATCCTGGCTCAAGGTATCGAAGTGCGCGAACGACTCGATATCGTAAATGAAGAGGCGGTTCGGGGTGCCGGAGATCGTCGACGCATAGTACCGGAAGTTCTTCCCGCCGTGCCGTTCGACCACGCTCCGCAGCTTGCGAAGCTCTTCCTTGGCCCGCTCTTTCTGCTCCGGATGAATGTGAAAGCTCAGATGGACGATCATCCCGCACCCCCGCCGGAAGTCGTGCACGGAGGTTCGGCGCTGGAAGCGACCGCTCCCGCAGGCGGGAGGCCGTGAAACGGGGGAAACACGCGGCCGGGACCGACCTCGCCCGAGACCCCGTAGGCCTCAATCGTCGCCGGCGGACTCGGCGTGGGCGGGCTCTTCGTCCTCTTCTTCTTCGACCTGCGGCAGGCCGCGGTGATCGCCGTTTCCGCGGGCGGCCGCCCGGGGAATCGCCTCGATCCGGTTGGGCCGGCCGAACGGCTGCCCGGACTCGCGGCGCACGCGCACCGCCTTCGGGCGGCCGTCTCTGCCGGGTCCGATCTCGAACGAGACCGCGTCGCCCGGATCGAGCGACCGCAGTCCTGTACCATCGATATCGCTATAGTGTACGAAGTAGTTGCGGTTCATCGCTTCACATTCGATGAACCCCCACCCGTGCTCGAACCGCGAGACCACGCCCATATACCGGGCGCCGTTCTCGACCGGCGCCGCCTCCGCGGGGGCGGCCGCATGTTCGAGGTCGCGCACGCCGAGGTGCGTGCAGAGCGCACGCAGCATCCCTTCGATTCGATCAAGCTGTCCCGCCATGATGCAAACCCTCCACGACTACTAAAGTGTGGACTCCGGCACGCGGAGCGCCGCGGCAAACTGCAACCTGCGTTGTGGGGACCGACGCGATCGGCGAGGACTCGCTGAACTTCGCGGGACTCGCGTGAACTCGCGGTGCTGACGCGTTCCCCGTTAATGAAACTTTGCCCACGACCGGTAATCCACTAACGCAATCGCCATCCCTTAGTCTACTAGCCTGCGCGCGAACGTCAAGGACAACTCTGGACAGAATTGTAGCGCCACGTCATACTTAGGCAAGATCACTAAACACGCGGGAGGTCGCAGGTGGCGCAGCTTCAAAAGGTGACGATCGAATATTGCACCAGTTGAGGGTATCTCCCCTATGCCGTCCGTGTGGCGGAAGAGATCCTCAAGGCAAAGAAGAATGATGTGGCGACACTCAGCCTGATACCCTCCTCCGGAGGCGTCTTCGAAATCGTCGCCGACGGCAAGACGATCTTCTCCAAAAAGCAATTGGGCCGGCGCCCGGAGCCCGGCGAAGTCGTCACCCTGCTCGAAGGTTCGTGAGCCCGGACGCGTGAGGGCCGCGCGCTCGCGGCGGGCGGCGGTGCCGCACGGCATCGCCGCCTGTTGCTGTCTCGCGATACCGCCCGGGGCCGGCCGGTAGCCCGCCGGCCGGCCCCGCGTGCGCGCCGCCACGCCGTTTCGGGTTCCCGGATTCCGCTGGCTCTGGCTGAGCTCGCTGTGCACCTCGGCGGCCTACACGGTCGAGGTCCTCAGCCACGGCTGGCTCGTCCTCGTGCTGACGAACTCGCCGTTTTGGGTCGGCCTGGCCGTGGCCGTCCGCGGCGTCAGCCAGACACTGTGCGGGATTCCGGCCGGGCTCGCGGCCGACCGCTTCGACCGGCGGACCGTGCTGCTGGCCACCCAGGCGACCGCGGCGGCCGGCGGGCTCGTGATCGCCGGGCTCATCTTCGCCCATCGCATCGCGGTATGGCAGGTCTTCGTCTATCTGGTGTTGGTCGGCTGCACGACCGCGATGAACCGGCCGGCCGTCAACGGCCTCGTCTACGACGTCGTGGGGGAGGCGCTGCTGCTCAACGCCAGCGCCTACCAGTTCATGGCGGGCAGCCTCGTCCGGGTCGCCGGCGCGCTGGTCGGGGGCGTGGTCATTGACCGCCTCGGCATTGCCGACAACTACATTCTCATCGCTCTCGTGTACGCCGGTGCCGCGGCCGCCGTCGGCGCGCTGCGACGGCCGTCCGTGGAGCGGCCTCCCCACGAACCGTTCGGCCGCGCGGTCGCGGCAGGGTTCCGCTACGCGTTCCGCACGGCGCGGCTCCGCCGGCTGCTCCTGCTGAGCCTGTCGATCGAAGGCTTCGGCTTCTCGACCAATTCGATGCTGCCGGTCATGGCGCGGGACGTGCTGCGGGTCGGCGGCATCGGACTCGGCAACCTCGTGGCGATGAGCGGGGCCGGACAGTTCCTGGCGACGATGCTCGTCGCCCGGCGCGTCGAGCTCCGCCACCTCGGCACCGTCGTCGTGGGAGCGTCGATCGGCTTCGGCACGTTCATCGTGCTGTTTGCGCTCTCACCGTGGTTCGCGGCATCGCTGGCGCTCATCGCGGTCGTCGGATTCATGGGCACGGCGTACGACACCACGATGTCGACGTCGTTCCAGATCGGCGTGGCCGACGCGATGCGGGGACGGATCCTCGGACTGTACTCCGCCACGTTCGGGCTGAGCTCGATCGGCGGCCTGTGCATCGGCGCGGCGGCCACGGCCCTCGGCACGCCGATCGCCCTCGCCCTCAGCGGCGCGGCGGTCGTCGTGACGGGCTTCGGGCTTGTCCGGCGCCGCCACGCGCTCGGCCGGCCGGATCAGACGCCGGCCGATGCGCCGTAGGAACACCGGCGGACGTGTCCGGCGGCGGCGAGGCGCCGCCGGCCTCAGACGCCGAAGAGCGCGGCCGCGTTGCCTCCGAGAATCTTCGCGCGGTCCTCCTCCGGGATCGCGAGCGCGCGGATGCTCTCCAGCATGAGCGGAATGCTGCCGATCTGATGCGGGTAGTCGCTGCCCGCGAGCAGGCGGCCGGCGCCGGCGAACTGGATCGCCAGGTTCAGCGCCGCCGGATCGAAGTTGACGGTGTCGTACCAGAAATGCGCCTTCAGGTATTCGGTCGGCGGCTTTCCGATCCGCGCCCGGCACTCCCGGAACGCGCGGTACCCGCGGTCGAGCCGCTCCGCGAGGTACGGGATCGTCCCCCCGAGGTGGCTCAGCACCCAACGGATTCGCGGGAAGCGCTCGACGACGCCGGCAAAGACGAGGTGCGCCGCAGCGAGCGTCGTATCGAAGAGAAATCCGCAGAGCGGCATGAGCCAGTACTCGGTCATCGATTCGACGCCCACCGGCGATGTCGGGTGAATGTGCAGCACGGCGTCGTGGCCGTTCGCGACCTCGTAGATCGGCCAGAATCGCTCGTCGGCGAGCGCCACCCCGTTCACGTTCGCGAACAGCATCGCCCCGGGAAGGCGCAGCGGCCCGAGGCAGCGCGCCAACTCCGCCGCGGCGGCTTTCGGATCGTTGAGCGGCAGCGTGCCGAGCGCGCTGAAGCGGCATCCACGCTCCGCGACGATCTGCGCGAAGGCGTCGTTGACGAGACGCGCGAGGTCGGCCGCGCGGCGCGGCTCCTCGACGTGGGTCCCCGGCGTCGTCAGGGTGAGGATCTGCCGGTCGACGCCGTGGTCGGCCAGCACGCCCTCGCGGTACGCGATGTCGCGATGACCGCGGACCGCGATATTGTAGTCGCCCGGATAGTGGAGGAGCGGGTTCCCTTCCGCGTCGTGGGTCACGCGGACGTTGCCGGGGTGTTTCGCCAACGCGTCGAGGTACGCGGGAGGATAGAAGTGATCGTGCACGTCGATGATCGGCATGCAACGGCTGTTCGCCGCGGCGGCAACGCGTCCTCCAGAACTCGCCGCTACGGCGGGGGCGCCGGGTAGCCGTCCCCGGCCGCGGCCCGGCGCCACATCACCCGCAAGATCACGACTCCGATCAGCCCGAGTACCGCGAGACCGCCGAACTCGAATGCCAGAAATGCCTTGAACTCGTTGATCGTCGGCGGCAGGATAATGCCTCTCATGAACGCCATCCGCTGTGCCGGCGTGGCCGCGAAAATGGTCGTCAGGACGAACGCGATCCCACGCATCGCATCCCAGAGCGTGTGAAATAGCGCGACCAGCAGGTAGACGCCGGCCACTCTGCGCGTCACCCGGAGGTGCCCGCCGCGGCCGGCGCTGAAGAGCACGCCGCCGAGAATCGCCGTCCAGAGGCCGTGGCCGAGCGGCGCCAGCACGCCGCGTAGGAGCTCCGTGAACACCAGGTTCCCGAGCGACAGCGCGACGTGTTGCCCCTGCACGATGAAAAGCGCGTTGAGCGCATAGCCGCTGCTCTCGAGCGCGCCGAACCCGAAACCGACCGCGGCGCCGAGCACGATGCCGTCCCGTACCACGTAGTGCGACAGCCGCCGCGCCACGAACATGAGCGCCAGCAGTTTCGCAAATTCCTCGATCAGTCCGACCCCCGCGTAGAGCACCGGGCTGTCGCTGACGAGCCAGGACTCGAGGAGTGAGGCCGCGAGCACCCCGAGCACGCCGCCGACGATGAACGTTGAAAAGATGACGCGGGGTGTCACCACCGGGCTCTCGTAGTGGTCCAGGTACCAGATGACCGCGGTCACCGGCACGAGAAAGCTGCCGAGCAGTACGACCGTGGGGATCATCGTCAGGTTGCCCGTCAGGCCGGTGACCAGCACCGACGCCAGCCAGAGGACCAACCCGGTCCCCAGCACGTTCCACCAGCGCGGGAGGTCCGGAGCCATTGCGGGGCGCGGCGGCGGCGCTTCCATGGGAGGGGCCTCCTTCAGCCTATTGGGACCTTCGCGGGGGACCTACCGAAGTATACCCGCCGCGGGGCGGTCCGCTCGCGAGATGCGGAGCGGCGGGGAGATGCCAGATCCGGGCCAGCCGGCGGCGCGCCGGAATGGCGGCGCCGGTCAGCAACGCCAGCGCGGCGAGGGCCCAGTACACGGCGCTGTGTCCCTCCGCCACGCCGCGGCCGAGCAGCACGAGCACGGCATCCGCCGGCAAGATGCTCGCGGCGAGGGGCCAGAGGAGCATCGTCCATGACAGCCCGGTCAGACCGAGGAGAAAATTCAACACGCTGAACGGGACCGCGGGAAGAAACTGCAGCAGCAGCACGCTCGTCCACGTGCCTTCGCGGGCAATATTGTCCACCCACTCGATGACCGGGGCGGGAACGATTCTCCTGGCGGTGCGCCGGCCGAGCTTTCGCCCCAGGCCAAAGGCGACCGCTCCGCTGAGCAGCGCACCGGCGATTGAAACCAGAAGACCTTCCCAGACGCCGAACGCGGCGCCGTTGGCGATGATCAGCGGGTCCGCCGGAAGCGGGAGAAAGGTCTGCACGACCATGACGGCGATGGACACTCCCGGCGCCCACGGCCCCCACGCCGCCACGTACGCCCGCAAACGGTCCGCGGTCATACCGGACGAGATCACGAGCAGCGCGTGGTGGATGGCCGGATGGAGGCGCGCCGCCGCGAGCGCGCCCGCGGCGATCAACCACAGCAGGACGCGAAAGATCGGCCAAAACAATCTCATTGTCGGCGTCCTCGTCGGTTACGCTCTTGTCCGTGGCCTGGCTCGGTTCTTGCGCCGGAGTGTCCGGCAGACTTCAGGCGCTACAACAATAGATTCGATAACGATTTGCAAGATATTTCAGTCAGCCACGATGGAATGCTAACGTAACGCGAATCGGATGACCTCAGGAGCCGGAATCGAATCTGCGCCTGATGTGACATCATGTCTAAAAACCTACCATGATGGCGAGACAATTGAATAAGGGCACCTCGTTCAAGGCAAACCCAGGGCAACCTGGGGACGCAAAGCCACGGGACGGCCGGCAGTCGCTGGCACGTCAGCCGGGTTGCCGAGGGGCGGCAACATCGTCTCCCCCGCGGCAGTGATTGGGGGGGTTTTTGTATGCGCCCGCTGGACGCCATGTCATCGCGCGGCACTCCCGGCGTGCGCATGGATCATCTTCACGCGCAACTGTCCGGTCTCGCCAACGCGGGGTCCTTGCCATTTCACCCGCGCCATTCCAGCCATCGCGGATCGAGCGACGCGACGACCGAGCAGGTGGTACTGACCTCGGGCATTGTGTCGTTCCTGTTCGTCGGTTCCCTCGAGTTGGCGAACTTGCTACTTAGCGCTATCACCCATATCAACGGCTGGGTTGCCGCTCTCAACCTAACGTCGCTGCCGGGGCGATGACGATCTAAGACAGGCTCTTCGCGCCGAGCGCAGCGCGCCGGTGCCTGCTCACAGGGGGAGCGCCTTCGCAGTGTTGGCCCTCCTCCCGACAACGGCAAACCTGGGGCAACCCAGGGACGCAAAGCCGCGGGACCCGCGTCGGGTCAGCCGGGCTGCCGAAGGAGGAGTGACACGTGAAGGCTCGATCGCGAGCCGCGGTCATTTGGAGAATATGCTCGACCCCCGGTTCCGCAGCGTCGGGATCGGGATCGCCACCGCCGCCGCCGGACTGCTGGTGACCGAGGACTTCGCCGAGTAAGACGAAACGACGGATCGAGCGGTCGCGGTCTCTGCTACATCGAGATAGCGAGAGGTTCAAGTGGTGCCAAGAAGGAGCCCCGGCACAATTGCAGACTCTACGAATCGCGGCCGCACCTTGGGCGATGGCTCCGCGGAGCGGGAGCGCTCATCCTGCTCTTCCTGAGACACGACCTTGGGATTCGGAAAGAAGAGCGTGATGGTTTGCCTGTTGAGCGCCAGAAACTTGGCGACCACAACATCCCCGTCAATGTGACCCAACTTTGTGATCCGAACCTCTGTGAGAGGGATAAAGTCCCTCTCTTGCTCGTTGAGGTCATCGAGGAGTCGATGACCATTGTCGTACGCGTGATAAAATCCCTCAATTCTGTGCGTCGCCGTGTAGATCACGACGGGCACGAGCCTCTTCTTGATCTTGAGGGACGTCATCAATCATGCACCTTCTGCTGTCGGTATCATCGCCAACGGACACGCGCAGCAGCCTTGGTGCATCACTGTGTACCCCTGCCCCTGGCGTTCTTAGACCTGATGGAGTCCAGTATGGCTTGACACCGGTTCGAGGCGACATCGCCTGACTCTTAGACCAACTCTTAGACCGAGATAGTCGCCTCTACTTCCCTGACACGGCTCGACAGCGTGCGCATGATCTTCAACGCAAGGGACGGAACCGTCTCCATGAGCCGTGAGAATTCACGCCGGCCCACCACCAGCAGGCGCATGTCGGATTCCGCGTCGATCGTCGCCGAGCGGCTAAGCGCGCGATCTGCTCAAGCTGCTTCCGCGAGAGACCCTTGAATAGTGGAATAGTTTCTAGCAGCGCCACCTTGCTGGATCGTCTGAAAATCACGACTTCACTCCCCGCCGGATGGTCACGGCTTCGCTGAGCCCTGGCCCGTGTCTGCCGGTCATTCTTGCGATCGTGAGACCGTCAGGCACGTTCGGTGTCGATATTTTTGCCAACTGCCTCGCTTGGCACGGGATGCGTGATCTGGTCCGGCGTGTGGCCCTCTTTTGCCTGGGCGCTCTCGCTCAATGGTTTGGCCGGAACAATCGTCGCAGCAGAATTCTTGAACGTGATGCCATAAAAGGATAGGGGTTTGGTAGAGCGTCGCTGGCGCCGTGTCGTCATATTGGTCGTTGCAGACTTCTTACGGAACTGATACCAGGCCAGCGGGAAGGCGCTTCTCCTCGACAACGAGGCGATCGGATGACGGCGCCTCCCGCCTTGTGTCGATTGGCTGATCAACTGACGGGCGTTGGGGGAGCACATGGAACTTTCCCAATGCAAGTTCCTCCATCGCGACGAGGACTGGATTACGGGTACTGGTCTCAACTGCGGGTATGTCCCCTCTGATCAACTGTTCAGCCCGAGCGGCCACGGCATTCACGGTGGCGAACCTTCCGCCGATCCTCGCTAGGAGCACCTCGATGGGTTTCTGCCGCATATGTTTCCTCCCCTGAGAGTGGTGAAGCGATTTGTTCGAGCCGGTCAGCCGAGGGGATGACGAGAACCTGCGGCACAAAATCCCAAACTATCCCAGGGGCCACATGCATTGTACCATGTGTAGCCTAAACTCCCCAGGTTGGCCATAATTGACGGGTCGTGCTGTTCGGAAGGAAGCGTCCGCCGAACATCGGGAAGCGGGACGCCGTGGATGGACGCCGAGCGACACTGTGGAGGGTACCTGTCACGTGTGAACCAGGCATGAACTCGCAATCCGGGCCGCTGATCGGCTTCGCCCACGTGCGGGGTCCGGCCCTGGCGGGGGTCGTGGCGCCGATCCTGTTCTGGAGCGTGCTGACCATCCTGGGCCAGACACAGGTCGGCTACAGTGCATTTCGATCGGAGATCAGCCTGCTCGCCCTGGGCGCCAACGGTTGGGTGCAAACGGCAAACTTCATCGTTTTCAGCATCCTCATCGTCGCGTTTCAAAGAGGCCTCCAGCGCACCGTGGCGCCCGGTAAGATCTGGGGTGCGATCAACGTCCTTGCCGCAGCCGTCGGGCTTGCGCTGGTGTCGATCGCGGTGTTTCCAACGGATCCTATTGGGACGTGGACGCTGCGGGGCGCGGTCCACCTGGGCGCTGCCGCGGCCCTTGCCGTTCTTCTACCGCTGAGTTGCCTCGCCACGGCGGCGCAGGTGGGGCGTGATCGAGCGTGGCGCGGATATGCCGCCTTCAGCGTGCTCATCGGCGTGCTGACCGGCGTGCTGACCGCGATTCTCTTGTTGGTGTGGAGCGGACTGTGGCGCGCCTCGCATCCGTGGCTCGGGCTCTCTGAGCGAATCGCCTTCGGACTTCCATGTGTCTGGATGGAGACTATCGCGATTCGTCTGTTGAGGCTGTGGTAACACTGGTACGCGGAAACCCTTAGAAAGATATGGCGCGCCCGGAGGGATTTGAACCCCCGACCTACGGATTCGTAGTCCGGCGCTCTATCCGCTGAGCTACGGGCGCGCGCGTCGCCGGCGGGCGTTCGTTGTCAACCCCGGCACCAAATAGTGTACCGGACCTCGGAGACGCGTTCAAGCCGAGCCGTCGCGAAACACCGCCATCGGCAGCAGCGCGCTCACAATGAACTGTCCGGCATCGACGATCTCCGAAACCTTCAAGTCCACGCAGAGGCTCGCAAGCATATAGGCGTCCTCGGCTGAAAGATTTCGCGTCTCCGAGACGTGCGCGATCATCGCCCGCACCGCGTCTTGGGCCGCCCGATGCAGATCGGGCCCAACGCCCGTCGTTCCGTACCAGCCGCCGCTGTTCACCCGCGGAACGAGCGGCCCCGGGTGCACGAACTGGGGTGCCGGAATCGTCCGGCCCTGCTGAAGCGTGAGGCGCAGCGTCGCGTACATCGGCGATTCGATGCCCGTCACACACACCTCGCCGTCGCCCTGCGCCGCGTGCGCGTCGCCGCAGCTGAACAAGGCACCCTCGACCTGCACAGGCAGGTAGAGCGTCGCGCCGCGGGTGAGCTGACGCGTATCCATGTTGCCGCCGAAGGTACCCGGCGGCATCACCGCTTGCTCGCGGGCGCCGGCCGGGCACACACCCATCGTCCCGAAGAACGGCTCGATGGGGATGGCGATGTCATGCCGTAAGTAGGCGGCGTCGCCGTCCGTGAGATCGAAGATCCGCAGCGCCGGCTCTTTGAAATCGTCGGCCAGAAGCCCGAAGCCCGGGATGATCGCCGTCCATCCCCACCCGACGGTGTGCATGTCCAGGATCTCGATCGCGAGTGTATCGCCCGGACGCGCGTCCTTCACGTAGACCGGCCCGGCGAGCGGATAGACGCGGTTCCAATTCAGCGATGCGAGGACGGCGGCGGTCGACGCCGGCGTAATCTGGTTGTCACTGACGTCGCGGGAATGGACGACCAGCACATCGCCGCTGCTCGCGCTGACCACCGGTTCGTGCCGGATGTCCCAAGTGAAGTGCACCCGGTCTTGCGGAAGGTAGTGCGTCGTCACGAGGAAGCCTCCTTCGGCGGCGCCATGGCCGAGGACAGTCCAGTTCCGCGCCCCGGCGAGTCCTCCTCCAAACGGGGGGTGGGCCGGACCAGCCGGCCCGCCCCCCCATCGTCACCCCGCCGCTAACTACTGAGCCGGCGGAATGAACTTCGCGATGGCAAAGACCGCGCCCTGACCATCCTGAGTGACCGAGAAGCGGCCGATGCCGGGAATGTCCGTGGGCGGCTGCATCACCTTCCCGCCGAGTTCCCGAACCTTCGCGGCCGATGCGTCGACGTCGTCGACGCCGAAGTACGTGAGCCAGTTCGGCGGGACATCCTTGAGGCGCGCCGGCCTTGCCATCATCCCGGCGATCATGTTATTGCCGCCCTTGAAGATCGTGTACGAGCTGTCCTCGCTCGTATCGACGAGGTCGCTGCTCCAGTCGAACACGGCGCGATAGAACCGGCCGGCGGCCTCGATGTCGGGCGTCAGCACTTCGTTCCAGCACATCGCGCCCGTCTCGCCCACCAGCGCCGCGCCTTTGTGCCGCTTCGGCTCCCAGAATGCCACCCGCGCGCCGGTGGGATCTGCGAGCGCGCCCATCCGGCCCACGTCCAGCACGTCCTCCGGGCCGTACAGCACCTTCCCGGCGTTCTTCGCCACCCTCTTGGCGGTCTCGTCGGCGCTTCGCACGTTGACGAAAGGCATCCAGTGCGGGGGTACGTTCCCCATCTCCGGGGTGATCGCGGAGAGGCCCCCCACGCTCTGATGGTTCAGTTCGCAGAACGTGTAGGTCTGGCCCGGGCCCGCGGGCATGTCGTTGAACTGCCACCCAAACACACCGCCGTAAAACCGCTTCGCGGCCGCCACATCGGAGGTCGAGAGCGTTACCCACGAAAACTCGCCGTGCTGGTATTCGGTCCTGGTCGCCATGTCAAGCCTCCCGTTCTAGCCTCAATTTGCCTTTTCACAGAATGGTCGTTTGGCAAACCCCGGAATCGACAGTATTCGGCCCCCCCGCACCGAAACCGGCCGGCGCCCGAGGCGGATCACCTGGACCGCACGTCGAGCGCGTCCCGCAGGGCATCGCCGATGAAGAACACGGCGACGACGGTCAGCGTCACCACAAGCCCCGGTGCGATCACGAGCATCGGGTTGCTCGTCATGTAATTTTGGGCCTGTGTCATGAGATTTCCCCACGTTGGGATACCGGGCGGCAGGCCGAACCCGAGAAAGTCGAGCGCCGCCTCGGCGAGCATCGCCCCCGCCACCGCGAAGGCCGCCTGCACGAGGATCGGGCCCATCGCGTTCGGCAGAATGTGACGGAAGACGATGCGGAGCGTCCCCGCGCCGGCCGCGCGGGCGTCCTCGACGAACTCCCGCGAACGCAACGACAGGTATTCGGCCCGCACGATCCGCGCGAGGCCGGTCCACCCGAAGAGTCCCAGGTAGGCGACCATCATGATGACCGGAGCCCGCCCCGCCGTCCAGTTGAGCAGTATTAATAGAAGGAAGATCGCCGGAAAGCTCAGGACCAGGTCGACGAGCCGCATGACGGCGGTATCGATCCAACCACCCATGTATCCCGCGATCGAGCCGAGGGTCACCCCGATCGCCGTCCCCAACAGCATGGCGGTGGTGCCCACCAGGAGACTGATCCGGCCGCCGTAGACGAGCCGCGCGAACTCGTCGCGGCCGAGATCGTCGGTGCCGAGCAGGTGCGCGGGCGTCGGGCCGGCGAGGCTATGATCGGGATCGAGCACCGTCGGGTCATACTGCGTCAGCACCGGCGCGAGCACGACGGCCCCCACGACGGCGGCGAGCACCGCAAGACCGGCAAGCGCCATACGATGCCGCCGGAAGCGAACCCATGCGAGCGCCCAGAGCCCTCCGGGGCGCGGGCGGACCCCTCCCCGGGCGCCGCCGGTGCCCGCCGCGGGCGCCCCGCGGATTCCGGTCTCGCGCGGCTCACTCATATCTGATCCTCGGATCGAGCGCCGCGTAGGTCAGATCGGCCAGCAGGTTGCCGGCGATGAGCAGCGCCGCGCTGATCATCAGGCCCGCCATCTGCAGCGGATAGTCGCGGTTGTTGAGCGCGGAAAGGAAGAGCCGGCCCATCCCGGGCCACCCAAAGATCGATTCGGTCACGACGGCCCCGCTGAAGAGCGCCGGCAGGTCGAGCCCCATCAGCGTCACGATCGGAATGAGCGAGTTGCGCAGCACGTGCCGGCGCAGGACGCGCCGCCCGGACAGCCCCTTCGCGTGCGCCGTCCGGACGTAATCCTGATTCAGCGTATCGAGGAGGCTGCTACGCAGGTACCGGCTCCAGCTCGCGATCGAGCCGAGACCGAGCACCATCGCCGGCATGACTAAATGGCGTGCCAGATCGCCGGCGGAGGTCAGACCGATCTCATGCATGCCGGCGAGCGGCAGGAGGCGCAATTGCACCCCGACCAGGAGCTGCAGCATCAGGCCGAACCAAAACGTCGGCATCGCCCACGCAAAGAACGAACCGAACGAGAGCAGGTTGTCGCCCCATCGGTATTTATGCGTGGCGGCGTAGAGCCCGATCGGGAACGACAGCCCGATCGCGAGGGCGAACGCGCCGAGCATGAGCGTGAGCGTCGCGGGCAGGCGCTCGCCGATCATGGCCAGCACGGGACGGCCCGTGTAGTAGGAGTAGCCCCAGTGCCCCTCGACCAGGCCGCCGAGCCAGGCGACGTACCGGACGTACCACGGCCGGTCGAGCCCCAGCTGATGCCGCAGCAGGTCGATCTTCTCCGGCGTCACCTGGGGGTTGTGCAGGTAGACTGCGAGCGGGCCGCCGGGAGCCACGTTCATGATGCCGTAGCTGACAAACGTCACGGCGATCAGCAGCAAGGCCGCCTGGACGATACGGCGGGCGACGAAGGAGGACATCAGGCCGTCACGGAGGGGATCCCGCGGGAGGTCTCGCGCGCGGGCCGGCGGTTAACGCGTGCTCCACCCTTCCGGCGGCGTCTCGCCGAACGTAGAGACATCGTACCCCTGAACGTTGGCGGCCACCGCATTGTTGTTGACAAACCAGAAGACGAAGATGACCGGCACGTCCCGGTGCTCCAGCTCCTGGATCCCGGCGTAGATCGCGCGGCGCTTCGCGTCGTCGACCGCCCGGTCGGCCTCGTCGAGAAGCCGGTCCATCTCCGGATTGCTGTACCGTTCCGCGTTCTCGCCCGGCGAGTTGGCGTCCTTGGGGATGTAGAAGGAATGCCAGTTGATCTTGTTCTCCGGAAACGTGCCCTGCCCCCAGCTGTAGAGCAGGGCCGCGTCCCTGCCGTTCCACTGCGGGCCGTTTTGCCCGAACAGCGCCGCGGCGCTCGCGACGTGCGTGTCGGTGGCCACCCCGAGCGCGCGCCAGGACTGCGCGATCACTTCCAGCATCTGCGCGTCGGTCTGCCGGCCGGAGAGCGTCCACAGCGGAATCTCGAGGCGCCGCCCGCCCTTCGCCAGCACGCCGCCGGGGCCGGGCGCGAAACCGTCCTTCAATAACATCGCCCGCGCGCGGTCCAGATCGTACGGGCGCGGCACAAGTGACGCGTTGGCCCACGGGCCGTTCGGCACCATGTCGCTCACGGCCGGCTCGGCCTGCCCCTTCATCACGTTCTTGATGATGGACGGCTTAGGCGTCCCGAAGTCGAGCGCCTGACGGACGGTGACGTCTTTCAAGAATTCGTACTCGTCCAGCTGGATGAGCTGGTAGACCGGCGCGAGGTACCGTTTGATCATGACGCCGGGGCTGCGGCGCATCTCCTCGAGGCGCGCGGGCGGCACGCCGGTAAGCACGCTCAGGTCGCCGGCTTTCATGAGATTGACCTGCGTGTTCTGGTCGGGCACGATCCGGACCACGATCCGCTGGAGCTTCGGCTTCGGGCCCCAATACGACGGGTTCGCGGTCAGCGTCACGTGATCGTCGGTCACGAATTCCGTGACGGTGAACGGCCCGGTGCCGACCGGCTTCTGATTGAACGGCGCGCGGTTGATCTGGTCGGCGGACAGCGGCCCGAGTACGTGCTGCGGCACGACCGGTGCGCCCATGACCTGCTCTTTGAACGGCGCGTAGGCCTCTTTCAGATGGTAGACGACCTTGGTCGCGCTCGGAGTGTCGACGGACGCGATCTTGTCGAAACCGGTCGCATACGTGATGTGGACGTCCTTGTTGGTCGCGAGCTGCCAAGTGTACTTCACGTCGGTAGACGTGAACGGCTGACCGTCGGACCAGCGCACGCCCGGCCGCAGCGTGAGCGTCCAGGTCTTGCCGTCGGGACTGACCGTGTACGCGATTGCGAGCGCGGGCTTCCACTTGCCGGTCCAATCGACCGTGAACGGGCTGTCGAACACGTACCGGTAGACGCTGCCGGACGCGAGCAGCCCGTGCAGGTACGGATTCAGGGTGTCCGGATTTTCGGTGATGACCGTGACAAAGGTGCCGCCGGGCACGGCCCCGCGTGCAGCGCCGGAGAGGGCGAGCGTGAGCGTTGCACAGAGGATCGCAAGCAACCGTGACGTGCGCATCGATCTCCCCGGGCGGCGGCCAACCGCGGGCCTGCGCTGAGAGCCGCCCTGCTTCCGTCATGCCCATAATAGAACGCCGATCGACTAAACACGCCGACGGACCGTAGCCGGGCGCCGGACGCATGACTTGCTAACTCACCCCCGGAACGTTAGGATGAGAGCGCCCGGAGGGGTGGCCGAGTGGCCCAAGGCAACGGTTTGCTAAACCGTGACCTCTTAACCGGGGTCCGTGGGTTCGAATCCCACCCCCTCCGCCAGTTGTCCCAGCCTCTCACCTCGCGGTCTTATCCGGACCGGTCCTCCAGAAATCCCTTGAGCAACGGGAGCCATTGGGCGCGCAGTTCAGGCGTGCTGAGCGCCAAATGACCAAACGGGTGATCATACTCGTACAGCCGGCTATCAACGCCCGCCGACCGCAGGGCACGATGAGCCTCCCTCGCCCCCTCGGGAGGGACGAGCAGGTCGGACCGGCAGTGGAAGAACCGGATCCGCGCGCGCACGCGCGCTGCCGCGGCCTCCAGCGACCCGTGCCCCCGCGAGACGTCGTGAAGGGCGATTGCCCGGATGTTGTACAGGTAGGCGTTCGGATCGATCCCGCTGGTTGCGAACATCTCTCCGGCATCCCGCAGCGCGGCGGCGCTGGCGAAACGGCCCTCCAGCGTGTCGTATGGACTGCGCCCCGCGCCGGCGGGCGAGCGGCCGAACGCCGACGTGAACGCCTCCTGGCTCGTCGCGTACAACTGTAGAATCATTCCGGCGATCGTCATGCCCGCCTTCGGGAACACGCCCTCCTCCGCATACCGGCCGTCCCGCCAGTTCGGATCGGACCGGATCGCGAGCGTCCGCGCTTCGGTCGTGGCAACCAGCAAGTCGGGCGAGCGGAAGTTTCCTCGGTCGATGACGATCCGGTCCGCGAAATCGGGACAGGTCACCGCCCATTCGGCGGCCTGGAATCCGCCCATCGAGACGCCGTAGACCATCGCGAGGTGCCGCACGCCCAAGTGATCGAGGAGCGCCCGGTCGGCGCGTGCCATGTCGCGCACCGAGGTGACGGGAAATTCAAGGCCGTACCGGCGGTCGACGCGGGGATCGATCTCGTTCGGCCCGTCGGAGCCGAAGCTCCCGCAGAGCCGGTTGGGCGCCACAACATAATACCGGTTCGTGTCGAAGACCTTGCCGGGACCGATCAGCGGGTCCGCCCAACCCGGCTGCGCGTCGTTCGGACCGTGCCGGCCGGCGGCGTGTCCGCTCCCGGTCGACCCGTGCAGAACCAGGATGACATTACGGCCGTCCGGAGCCAGGCGGCCGTAGGTCTCGTAGGCCATGCGCAGCGACGGCAGGCGCGCGCCGTTCTCGAACACAAACCCGGCGGCTGCCACCCTGGCGTGCTGCGCCGCGACGGTGCCGGCGCTGCCGGCGTCCGGCCCGTCGAACGTACGCGCTATCCATGCGGCCATGCGCGTCCCCTCTCCCGACGTCAGATCTGCATCTTCGGATCGAACGCGTCGCGGATTCCGTCGCCGATCAGATTGAACGCCAGCACCGACAGGAACACGAACAGTCCCGGAAACAGCGAGATCCACCAGGCCGTGAGCAGATAGTTGCGCCCGTCGGCGATGATGTTCCCCCACGACGGCGTCGGCGGCTGCACCCCGAGCCCGAGGTAGGAAAGACTCGCCTCGGCGAGGATGGCGAGGCCGACCCGCAGCGTGACCGAGATGACCACCACGGCGACGACGTTGCGCAGCAGATGGCGCGCCATGATCCGCAGATTCGATGCGCCGAGCGCCCTCGCCGCGGCGATGAAATCGAGCTGCCGGAGACGCAGAAACTCCGCGCGCACGAGGCGCGCCGAGGGCGGCCAGGAAGTGGCGCCCAGCACCAGGATCAGTCCTGGGACGCTCGGCCCAAACAGCGCGAGGAACATCACCGCGATGAAGAACACGGGAAACGCGAGGACGATGTCGGTGGACCGCATCAACAACGCGTCGATCCACCCGCCGGAGAAGCCCGCGATCCCGCCGAGTACGACCCCGAGGGCAACCGCTACGACGGCGGACACCACGCCGATCGCCAACGACGTCCTCGAAGCCCAGATCACTCGGCTCAAGACGTCGCGGCCCAGGTGATCCGCGCCGAGCAGATGCCTCGCGCCCGGGGGGGAGAGCCGGGCCAGAAAATCGGCGTGATCCGGCGCGGACGGCGCCACCACCGGTGCCAGGAGCGCCGCGACGCCGAGCGCGCCGAGAACAACCGCGCCGAACACCGTGCGCGGATTGCGCAGCAGGCGGCGGACCGGGTTGGCGCGCGGCCGGATCCGGCCGCGCGGCGGCAGCGCGGCGGCGGGCCAGACACGCGCGCTCATCGCGGAGACCCCGGCACGTCAGTCAAACCGGATGCGGGGATCGAGCAGCGCATACGACACGTCGGTCAGCAGGTTGCTCACGATGACGAGCGCCGCGCCGACCACGGTTGTCGTCATCACGACCGGGTAGTCGCGGGCCAAGGCGCCGTCGACGGCCAGGCGCCCGACGCCGGGAATGGCAAAAATTGTCTCGACGACGAGCACCCCGCTCAACAGGCCCGGAATCAACAGCCCGAGGACCGTGACGACGGGAACGAGCGAATTGCGCAGCACGTGGTGTTCCAGCACGCGGGCACCGGTCAGCCCCTTCGCCCGCGCGACGAGTACGTACTCCTCGTGCAGAGTCTCGAGGAGCGCCGACCGAGCATACCGGACCAGCAGCGGGAGAACGGACAGCGCCAGCACGATCGTCGGCATGACGAGGTAGGGCCAGATCAGGAACGGCGGATATCCGGCGACGCCCTCCGGACGGAGGCCGCTCGCGGGCAGCCACGTCAGGCGGTCCGTAAACACGAACACCAGGATGAGGGCGAACCAAAAGCTCGGCAGCGCGATGCCGAGCAGCGAGAACATCGTCACCGCGTGGTCGAGCGCGGTGTAGGGCTTAAGGGCGGACACGAGCGCGATCGGCAGAGACAACAGCACCGCCACCGCGAGCGCAAGGCCCGCCAGCAGGGCCGTCGGTCCGAGCGCGCCTGCGACCAAGGCCGTGACCGGCTGGCGCGCCCGGAACGAACGCAGGCGGCCCGTCACGAGATTCGCCATCATCGCGGCGTACTGGACCGGCAGGGGCTTCGCGAGGCCGAGCTGAGCCCGCAGCGCCGCGAGGTCGGCCGCGCTCTGCTGCTCCGGCGCGACCAACAGCAGCACCGGATCGCCGGGCGCCGCGGCAAGAACTGCGAACGTGAGAATCGTCACCCCGAGAAGAATCGGAACGGCCTGCAGAAGCCGGCGGGCGACGTACGACGCCATCGCGGGTATCCGGTGCCCTCTAGCCCGCCTTCCACCCGGCGACCGAGTCGAACAGCTGCGCCAGTTCGTGGACCTCCGGCATCGCGACGCGGCGCCGCACGGCCCACAACTCGTCCGGTCTGAAGAGGACGGCCCAGGCGACGTCCGCGGCGAGCACTTCCTGGAGCCGGAAGTAGATCGTCCGGAGCGCCCCCGGGTCGACCGCGGAACTCGCCTGGCGCAGCAATCCGTCGACTTCGGGATTGCGGTAATTCAAGTTTCGCGCCCACTGCGACGAGCTGAGGAACGCGCCTTCCAACGACGCCTGAAGCGGCTGGATCGGCGGCAGCACGTAGAGCGAGAGCCCGACCATCTCGATATTGGCCGCGTTGGCCGGCTGCCAGAACCGGCTGAAGAACTCCCCCCGCTCGACCGGCTGCAGCGTCACATCGACGCCGACCTGACGGAGATACTGCTGCACGATGAGCCCCACATCTTGGTAGCGCTTTTCCGAAAGGAAATTGTAGCGCACCCGGAAGGGGCGGCCGTCCTTCTGCAAGATCCCGCCCGGCCCCGCTACGAACCCGGCCTCGCGGAATAGCTCTTGGGCGCGCGACGGATTGTAGGCGTAGCCTCCGAGCGATGCATTGTAGAGTGGAGACTGGGGCGGGATGATGCTGTTGACGACCCGCCCGTAGCCCCGCGCAAGCGTCCGTACCATCGTCTCCCGGTCGACCGCGTGGTGGAGTGCCCGGCGGACGCGCACGTCGCGAAAGAACGCGTGCTGGTGATTGACGGAAAACCAGTAGCAGTATTCCGCGGTCATGCGCAGCGCCTGCACGCGGCCGTCCCGCTGGAACGCGGGAAAATCGTCCGGCAGCACGACGGCGGCGTCGACGTTGCCGGCCCGCAGCTCCGCCTCGAGGGTGGCGGGCTCCGGGATCCACCGGACCACCGCGCGATCGACGGAGGGCGGCCCGCCCCAGTACCCGGGGAACGCCTGCAGCGTGATGCTGTCGTTCTCCCTCCAGTCCGTGAGCCGAAACGGCCCGGCACCGATCGGCCGCCGCGCGTACGGGTGCTCCAGCATCCGGCCCATGTTCACACCGGCCCACGCGTGCTTCGGCATGATGTGGTGGCCCGATCCCAGGACACTCTCGACAAAGAACGCGTAGCGGCGATCCAGGCTGAACCGGACGGTCCGCGAGTCGACGACCGTGATGCCGGGCACTTCGCGGGCCTGTCCCTGCTTGTAGGCCTGCGCGCCCTGGAGCTCGAGCAGGTCTTGTTGGGTGAGCGGATACTGCGGATGCAGGTAGAACTCGTAGCTGAACTTCACATCTTCCGCGGTGACAGGCCGGTCGTCCTGGAACTTGGCCTGTTTCAAGACTACCGTGTAGGAGCGCCCGTCGGCGGAGCGTGTCCAGCGTTCTGCGAGCCGCGGCACGGGACGGCCCGTCTTCCAGTCGGGCCTGGCGAGCACGTCGTGGATGAGAAGCAGGATGTAAAATGCCGTGACCTCGGTCGAACCCACCAAGCGTGTCGGGAGACCGAACAACGTCAGGACCGCCTGGTTGAGCCGTCCGGGCGCGCCCGCGGCCCCGGCCGCCGGGTTCTCGAACCCGCGCACCAGACCGCCGGAGGCGGCGAGCGCCGTGGCCATTGTTCCGCCGGCGAGAAGGCTCCTGCGCAGCAGGCCGCGCCGGGTCAAGATGGTCATGCCGGCGCCTTCGATGGGCCCGCGGCGAACGCAGGCGCGACCTCGTTCAGGAAGAGATCGAGCTGACGCCGCTGCTGCCAGGAGGTCAGCCGGACCGCGATTTCCTGCACGCCCGCCTCGAAATATGCGTGGAACTGCTCGACGCACTGCGCCGGGGTCCCCATCGCGGTCCAGGCTTCCACGAACGCCGGCGTGAAGTTGGCCGCGTAGTACGCATTGAGGAACCGCGTGCTCTCTTCGAGCGCGTGCTTCCGGTCGGGGTTGATATTAATGTTGTGGTACAGCACGTTGCCGAGCGCACCGGGATCGCGTCCCTCCTCGGCCGCCATGCCGCGGATGGTGTTCCATTGCTCGGCGAAGACGCCGGGAGCGATCTTGTTGGTCATCCATCCGTCCGCCAAACGCGCCACCCGCCGGAACGCGCGCTCCACGTTGCGGGCATCGACCGCCTGCCCGACTTTGTACGTCACGGTTGTGGGGTTGCTCGCGATCCAGATCGGCAGAGGTTTCTGCACCGGCTTCGGCTCGACCGTCACGCCGTCCGTGCGATAGAAGCGGCCGTGGTGGATCACGCTCTCCTCGGTAAACAGCCGGCGCAGCAGCACGATTCCCTCTTCGAGGCGGCCGATCCGCTCTTTCGAGGCGATGCCCATCGTGCGATGCTCGAGCGCCTGCGCCGCGCTCATCTCGTCGGCCCCGCCGAGACAGGCGATCAACAGCGCCCGTCCGTTCGAGAGGACGTCGAGACTGGCCCACTGCACCGCGAGCAGCACCGGATGCCGCTGGGGGAAGGACGCCATGCACGCAACGCCGAGCCGCGTGCGCCGCGTCCGGCCGGCGAGCGCCCCCAGCAGGACCACCGACTCGACGCGGGGTTTGGCGAGGATGCTGTCGCCGACCCAGATCGACTGGAACGCGCCGGACCGGTCGGCGGCTTCCCCCAGATCGAGCAACTCGTCCGCCGTGACGGCGCCGAGCAGGACGCCGCGGTTGGGCAGAGTCAGGCCAAATTGTCCCGCCATCGAGCCCTTTCCTTCACGTTGTGGGATTCACTGCCGGTGGCGCTAGATTCAACGCGCGCCCGGTGATACCCGCCGGGGCGTCCCCGCGCTAGGCCACGCGCACCGCCGGGTTCCGCAGCACGCCGATCCCGTCGGCCCCGATCTCGATCAGATCGCCCGCTTCACACGCGAATTCGTCCGGCGGCACGATCCCGGTCCCGGTCAGCAGCACGGTCATCGCCGGGACGTCGTTGGACCGCTTGAGGCAGGCGATCAGGCCCGCGAGCGGCCGGTGGAGACGCGCGGTCGATACCTCGCCGCGGAACACTTCCCGCCCGCCGCGCGAGATCCGGCACCAGAGCACGAGATCCCGCTCTACGGGTGCGCCGCTCACCAGCACGACCGGGCCGAGGGCGCAGCACGCCCGGTAGATCTTGGCCTGCGGCAGATACAGCGGGTTCTCGCCCTCGATGTCGCGGGCGCTCATGTCGTTGCCGAGCGTGTAGCCGATGATCGCGCCCGCGCCGTCGAGCACGACGGCGAGCTCGGCCTCGGGCACCGTCCAGCGGGAGTCGGCGCGGACCCCGACCGCGGCGTTCGGGCCGACGCATCGCGAG
The DNA here is from genome assembly GCA_035934535.1 of bacterium. GTDB lineage: Bacteria > Sysuimicrobiota > Sysuimicrobiia > Sysuimicrobiales > Segetimicrobiaceae > DASSJF01. Next base: position 6,647 of record DASYXS010000068.1, on the reverse strand, counting down.
GCGGTCGCCTTGAAGAACACCTCCGGCCGCCCCGCGTCGTAAACCTTGTCGTAGATCCCGACCGTCGTGGTCTCGGCGAGGCGCGCCTCGCGGCTTCGCTCGTAGGTCACGCCGGCGGCCCACACTTCCGGCGCGACGACGGGCGCCAGCAGGTGCGGGCGTCCGTCGTCGGGCGGGCGGTCGAGATCGCCGTACGGATAGACGCCGCCTCGACCCAGCATGCCGCGGGCGGCCTCCCGGATGCCGGCGCCGGTCCGCGCCGCTTCCGCGAGCAGCGCCTCGATCGAGTCCACGGCCGCGCCGGACGCCGTCGCGAGCAGCCGGACGTCCGCCCCCTCGCACACGCCGAGGGACGGTCCCCGCCCCGGAATCCACACCCGCGCGATCCGCACCGCCGCCGCGTCCCCCGGCATCATCCGGCGGCTTCCTGCCAGGCGCGACCGCGGGGGAATTCGTACGCGTCGAGCGACTCCGGCCGCATCTCCACGCTGAAGCCCGGGCGCAGCGGCGGCATGTAGCGTCCCCGCCGGATCACGACGGGATCGACGAAGTGCTCGTGCAGGTGGTCCACGTACTCGAGCACGCGGTGGTCGAGCGAACCCGACACCGCGATGTAGTCGAACAGCGAGATGTGCTGCTCGTACTCGCAAAGGCCGACGCCGCCGGCGTGCGGGCACACCGGGATCCCGAACTTGGCGGCCAGCAGGAGCACCGCGAGCATCTCGTTCACGCCGCCGAGACGCGCCACATCCGCCTGGCAGAACGCGATCGCGTTCGCCTGAAAGTATTGCTTGAACATGACCCGGTTGTGCACGTGCTCGCCGGTCGCCACTCCGACCGGCGCCACCGCCCGCGCAATCGCGGCGTGGCCGAGGATGTCGTCGGGGCTCGTCGGCTCCTCGATCCACAGCGGCCGGAATCCGACGAGCGCGGCCATCCGCTCGATCGCCGTGGGGACGTCCCAGTACTGGTTCGCGTCCATCATCAACGCGCGGTCGGGTCCGATCTCCTCGCGGATCAAGGCGGCGCGGCGCCGGTCGTCGTCGGGGTTGACGCCGACCTTCATCTTGATGTGGGTCCAGCCCGCCGCGACCGCCTCCCGGCACAGGCGCCGGACCTTGTCGTCCGGGTAGCCGAGCCAGCCCGCGGAGGTCGTGTACGCCGGAAATCCGTCGCCCCGCATTGCCGCCTCGCGGCCGGCGCGGCCGGCCTTCTGCCGCTTCAACAGATCCAGGGCCTCGCCGGCCGTCAGCGCGTCGTTCATGTAGCGGAAGTCGATCGCGGCCACGAGCGCCTCGCAAGACAGGTCCGTCAGCAGCTTCCAAAGCGGTTTCCGCTCCGCCTTCGCGTAGAGGTCCCACACCGCGTTGACCAACGCGGCCGTCGCGAGGTGGATCACGCCTTTCTCCGGACCGATCCAGCGGAACTGGCTGTCTCCGGTGATCGTTCGATAAAACTGTCCCATGTCGCCCGTACAGGCCTCCAGCGTCCGGCCCCGCACCAGCGGCGCAAGCGCGCGAACGGCCGCGACGCAGACATCGTTGCCGCGGCCGATCGTGAACGTGAGGCCGTGCCCTTCGAGCCCCGCGGGATGATCGGTCTTCAGCACCACGTAGGCGGCGGAGTAATCGGGATCGGGGTTCATCGCATCCGAACCGTCGCGCGCGCGGGAGGTCGGAAACCGGACGTCGCGCACGACGACGTCGACGATCTTCGTGGGCATAGGAAAACACTGCCGCGCCGCCCTGCAGGTTCCCTGCAAGGCCTCCGGGCCCGCGAACCGTTCCGGCCTACGCCGGGTTGTTGACCGTCACGCGGGTTGTATCGGCCGGCTTCGGCAGCGGCTCACGGTCGATGCGCGCCCGCAGGCCGCGGATGTCGCGGTCGAGCGTATCGAGCCGGACGCGGATGTCCTCCAGCGGCTGCCGTTCCTCGTCGTAGGCCTTGGCCTTCACGCGGAGCATCTCGTCGCTCATCACGCGCATCGTCCGCTCGTACTGCTGCACACGGCGGTCGAGCGCGCCGCGGTCGATCAGCGCCGCGATCCAGGCGAGCACGAGCGCGGCCCCCGCGCCCACCATCAGGTCCCGAATCGTCAAGACGACCGATTGGTCCGCCGCCCCGGGGATGCGGAGGGTCAGCGAACCCTGGAACACCGACGGGTTCGTAAAGACGATCGCCGCGTCGAGGATCAGGAGAACGGTGATCAAAAGGGTCTGCAACATGCGTGCCGCCTCCTTTCTGCCCATTTTGCCCCGCGCGGCCTTCACAGGAACGCCGGCGGCGCCGGCCGAACAGACGGTCCCGTGAGCATCTACCGCCGGTACGCGGAAGCCTACGCCAAAACCGGCCAGGGACGGTTCAGCCTGCAGCTGGTGCCCTGGGTCGCGGCCGTGCTGGAGCGGCACGGCGGCGGGACGCGCACGCTCGCGGACGTGGCGTGCGGCGCGGGGGAATTCGCCGTGGCGATGGCCCGCCGGGGACTCGCCGTGACCGGGATCGACCAGTCGCCCGAGATGCTCGCGCTCGCGCGCGGGGCCGCCGATCGCAGCGGCGTCCGCATCACCTGGCTCGAGCAAGACATGCGGGAGCTGCGGCTTCCCGCGCCGGTCGATGCCGCGACCTGTCTCTACGACAGCCTCAACTATCTCGTCGACGAGGGCGAACTGCGCCAGGCGATGGGCGCGATCGCGGCCGGCCTGCGGCCGGGCGGTCTCTTCCTCTTCGACATGAACACCGTCCGCGGTCTCGCGACGCGTTGGGGCAACCGCGTCTGGATCATTCAGGACGCGGACGATGCGTTCGAAGCCAACCAAAGCGAATTCGACTACGATGCGGGAATTGCTACCCTCCGCGTGAACGCCTTCCTGCACCGGCAGGGCGACCTCTACGAACGGGTCAAAGAGGTGCACCGCGAGCGGGGGTATCCGGTCCCCGCGATCGACGCGGCCCTGACGTGTACCGCGTTCACCATCCTCGGACGGTGGGGCAGTGAGACGTTCGACGAGGTGACGCCTGACGCGCAGCGGATCTTCTACGCCGCGCGGCGGCTGTAACCGTGCTGCGGCCGGCCTGAGCGGCGCGGAGGCGGCCGCGGACGTCCTGGCTGTGCCCGCCGGCCTAGCTCCGTCCTTCGAGTAGATCCGCCAGCGTCCGCGCGTCGCGCGCCATCGCGCCGCCGACGTGATTGTTGAACATCGCGTAGAGTCTGCCCGCGCGCTCCAGGAGGCGCCGCGCGACGCCCGCCCACTGCCGCAGCTCTTCGCCGGAATAGGCGTAATCGTAGCGCTGGTCGGTCGACGCGCCGGCGCGGGCCCAGCCCTCGCGGTTTCGTCCGTGAAAGCGGATCACGGCGATGTCGGAGGTCACGGCCTCGACCGGCGGCATCAGCCACGGCAGGTCGGGCAGATCCACCATCACGTAGGCAAGCCCGAACCGCCTGAGCTCGTCGAGCACCTCCGGGTGCCGCGACCAGCTGCGGTGGCGGAACTCCACCGCGATCCGCCGCCCGGCAAGCTCGTCGCGCCAGCGCGCCATCTCGTCGACGACCGCCGGCGCGTATCGCGTCCCCGGCGGCAGCTGGAACAGCACGTAGCCGAGTTTGCCGGCGTCCCCGAGGGGCGCGAGAAACTCGCGGTACGCGTCCCAGCACGCGTTCCGAAACTCCTCCGGCACGTCGGGCAGCTTCACCTCGGCCGCGTCCCGGAGCCGCGCCGGCAGGAGACCCGCGAAGCCGGCCGGGAGCCGCTTGACCGCGGCGCCGTGCCCGGTGAACAGGCCGTATGCCTTCACGTTCATGACGAACCCCGGCGGCGTCTCGTCCGCCCAGCGCCGGCTGTAGCCCGGCGGCAGGAGCGCGAAGTACGAGGCGTCGACCTCCACCGTAGGGAACCGGCCGGCGTAGTAGCGCAGCCGGTCGGAGGCGCTGCGCACGCCGGACGGATAGAAATCGCTCTTCACGAACGACTTCTCCGCCCACGAGCACGTGCCGACGTAGATGCGGCCGCCGACCGGCGCGGCCGGGGACGGCGGCAGCAGCGAGAGCTGGTTAGCGTCCGGCACGGACCGATTCGAGCGAGGCGAGGAGTGCCGTGATGTCGACGCCGTGGTACCGCGGCGCGAACCCCCGCAGCTTATCGCGCGCCTTCGCGAGCAGCACGGCCGCGCCGTGGGCGTTGCCCTTCTCCGCGTGGTAGCGGCCGGCCGCCGCCTGCACGAGCCCGTGGTAGAACGTGCGCTCGGGCGGGCGGCTGGCGCGCCATACGTCCTCCCAATACTCGTGGGCCTCGAAGAACAGGCCCGCGTCGAACAGCGCGGCTCCGCGGTGAACGTCGAGCGGAACGTCCGGGGGCGGCGGCTGCGCGGCGAGACGCAGCGCCTCGGCGAGCCGGGTCACCTGGCGGCGAAAGTAGGCAGTGAAAGAGCGGTACGCCGCGGCCAGGGCGATGCCGCCCGCCTCCTCGACGAACACGCCGGTGTCGAGTAGCGCGCGGCGGACCGCGTCCGGGTCGCCCCCTCTCGGGGACAGGCCGGCGACGTCGCGTGCCAGCACCTCGACCGGGACGGCGCCGCCGGTCTCACTGCGCCGGGCGTACGCGGCCATCGAGGCGGGGGCGAGAGCGCTATCGGGATGACGGAGCGATTCGAGTGCCGCCGCCGACAGTGCGTGCTTGAGTCGAACGTAGCTCAAGCCCGGATGCGCCCGAACGTCCGGATGGTCTCGGTCAGCGCCTGCGCCGACGCGGCCGGCGCCGCGCACTCGGTGGCCGTGCACGCAAACGCGCGCGGCCCCTCGCGCGTGCCGGAGGCGGCGCCGCCGGTCACCACGGCCGGGAGGCGGCCCGCCTCGCCGCCGGCGGCCTCCGGATCGTAGGTCTGCACGACGAGCCCGTGACGGTACGTCCCCAGCGCCGCGGCGCGCAGCGCGAGCGTGTTGGGATGCGCGCGCGGCCCGACGATCACGACGTGCAGCGGCGGCGCGAGATACGTCTCCAGCGCGAGGCCGAGTGTCGCCGTGAACAGCCCCTGCTCCACGCGGCCCGGCGCGCACGCCCGCAGCGCCCGCTCCGCCTCGGTGCGATACCGCTCCTCGCCCGTCACCGCGGCGAGACGCTCGAGCACCAGAACGGCCACGCCGTTGCCGGAGGGCGTCGGCGCGTCCTGCACGGGGACGTACGGCAGCCCGAGCCCGCCCGGCCGCGGCTCCCGGCCGGTTGCCGCGACGTCGTAGAACGCGCCGGAGGGCGCGCGAAACTCCGCGAGGACGTACTCCGCGGTCTCCGCGGCGAGACGAAGGAATCGCGGCTCGCCGGTATGCTCGAAGGCGTCGAGCAGCGCCCCCGCCATCTGGACCTGATCGTCGAGGAGCCCGCCGATGCTGTCCGGTGCGCCGACGACGTGCCGGAAGCCGCGGCCCCCGTACGCGTCGCGAAGGACGCGCTCGAGCGCCCGCAGCGCGTCGTCAGCGGCGCCGGCGAGGCCCGGCACGCGCGCCGCCGCGAAGAACGCGGAGATCATCATGCCGTTCCACCCGGCGTAGATCGTGCGGTCGACGAACGGCGCAGTCCGAGCGGCGCGGCCCGCGATCAACCGCTCGTGCGCCCGCGCCAGCAGGGAGCGGACGTCGTCGGATGGGCGGTTGAGCAGCGCCGCGACGGCGTCCGGGTCTTTGTCGAGGTACAGCACGTGCCGCCGGGGATCGTGGTGCATCTCGCCGGGGCCGTCGAGATGGTACCGTAGCGCGGCCGCCGCGAGCTCGTCGGGGCTCAGCGCGGCCGCGGCCTCCTCGCGCGTCCACGTGTAGTAGTCGCCGTCGTCGTGAAGCGAGATGTCGGCGTCCTGGCTCGTGTAGAAGGCGCCGTCCGATCTGTCCATGAGCGTGCCGCGTACGTAGGCGATGATGCCGGCGGCGGTGGCGCGAAACAGCGGCAGGCCGGTCGCGCGAAACGCGCCGGCGTAGTTGGCGAGCAGGCCGGCGTTGTCGTACAGCATCTTCTCGAAGTGCGGAACGCCCCAGCGCTCGTCCACCGAGTAGCGATGGAAACCGCCGGCCAGCTGGTCGTAGACGCCGCCGCGCGCCATCTTCTGCAGGGTGACGGTCGCCGCGGTGCGCGCGCGTTCGTCGCCCGTCCGCGCAGCAATGTCGAGCAGCAGATCGAGGGCCGCCGGATGCGGAAATTTTGGCTGGGAACCGAAGCCGCCGTTCCGCGGATCGAACTGGCTGATCGCGCTCTGCGCCAGAGTGTCGACAATGGCGAAGTTCAGCTCATTGCCCCGCGCGGAAAACGTCTCGCCATGTTCGATGGCGGCGATCACGCTCGCTGCCGATTCCAGCACCTCGGCGCGGCGCGTCTTCCAGGCCTCCGCAAGAGTAAGCAGGACGCGCTCGAACCCCGGACGCCCGTAGCGGTCCTCGCGCGGGAAGTAGGTTCCGGCAAAGAAAGGCTTGCCGTCTGGCGTCAGGATAGCGGTCAGCGGCCATCCGCCCTGACCGCTGATCGCCTGCACGGCGGCCTGGTAGCGCGCGTCCACGTCGGGACGCTCATCGCGGTCTACCTTGATGGCAACGAAATGCTCGTTAACGGTCGCGGCGAGCTTCTCGTCTTCGTAAGACTCGCGATCCATGACGTGGCACCAGTGGCACCACA